>VBII01000259.1 GCA_005887735.1 Chloroflexota bacterium | reverse complement strand
CACCGCTGTTCATGATCGCCCAGCCCATGGACGCCAGCGGCTTCAGCACGTTGGCGTCGTACTTCCCCGACCGCACCGTGGTCACCTATGACCCCCGCGGCCTCGGCCGGAGCATCCGCAAAGACGGCCGGGTCGAGAACGCACCCACCGTCCAGGCAGACGATGTGCACGCCGTCATCGAGGCTCTCGGCGTCGGACCTGTCGAGATGTTCGCGAGCAGTGGTGGCGCGGTGACCGCGCTCGCGCTCGTGGTGGCATACCCCAACGACGTGACCTGCCTCGTGGCACACGAGCCGCCCCTTCTTACAGTGCTTCCGGACGCGCAGGCTGCCGAGCGCGCCCGCGCCGGCGTTCGGGAGGCGTATGAAGCCAAGGGGTCGGGGGCCGGAATGGCGGCCTGACCCGCTGCTCTCCGATCGTTCCTCGGCAGTCACCAGCTATCGCCCCGACTTCGACGCGCTGGCCGCGGCGCCGACCCGCATCGTGATCGCCGTGGGTGAGGAGTCCGCGGGCACTGTCACCGGACGCACTTCGCTGGCCACCGCCGAACTACTTGGTCAGCAGGCGACGGTGTTTCCCAGCCATCACGGCGGCTTCATGGGCGGCGAGTCCGGGTACCCCGGCCAACCCGAAGCGTTCGCCCGCAAACTGCGCGACGTCTTCAACAATGACAACTGACGGGGTGAGCTTCGCGGGTCAACGATGCATCTGAACTTAGCCGCTGTTGTGGTCGGCGGCGTTGCCGTGTTTGTATTCGCGGCCGGGTACTACATTGCGCTGGCTGAACCTCGAAGGCGCCTGAGCCCCGCGGCGGCCGCCCAGCCGCGCAGACCCCCGCCATGGCTGATGGGTCTCGAGCTGGTTAAAAGTGTCGTCGTAGCGGCAGTGGTCGCAGGTCTCGTGAGCATTGGTGGCATCACCAGCGTCGCATCCGCGCTCGTGCTGGCGATTGTGTTGTGGATCGCGTTTCCAGTCGTGCTGCTGGTCGGGTCAGTCACACAGGAGAATGTGCCTTGGAAGCTAGGAGCAATTCATGCTGGCGATTGGCTTGCCAAGCTCGTGATCATCTCGATCATCGTCACCCTCTGGCGTTAGCGAATGTACTTTGTCCGTCGTGAGCACGCTCGCACAGCGGCGCTTACTCCCCGCTGCTCGCGCCGCTTCAGGCTTTGGGGTCGCGGCGCCCGACTAGGTCGTGCCTCCAGAACGCCTCGGTGTACACCAGTGTGCCCGTCATCCAAGGCTCATAGGTCGGGAGTCGGAGCACTTGGAACGCTGCGTCCGGGATCCGCAAAGACGGCTTCCTGAAACCCAGGTCTGCCGCTGACTGGAACCCGAAGCGCGAGTAATACGCCGGTGGTCCCTCCAAAAAGACGAGCGGCACATTGCGCCCGATCAGCAGCTCGAGGCCGCGGCGGATAAGCGCCGTTCCGACGCCCTGCTTCTGACACGCCGGCACAACGCCGATTGGGCTCAGCACCTGTACCGGGACCAAACGCTTCGGAGCGTCGAGGAGGCTCGGGCTGAACAGGACGTGACCTACGATCTGCTCTCGCTCTTCCGCCACGAGTGAAAGCCCTTCGCCTCGCGCTACGGCGTCGCGAAGGTCGTCGACAAGGTTCCCAACAACCTGGCGGTGGGCTCCAAACGCCGCCAGATGTACTGCCCGCACGGCCGACCAATCGCTCATCGCTTCAGCACGCACATCCACTTGCGCGAGCATAGTTGGGGCGAAGAGGGGCGCGTCGTGTGACGCCACTGGTGACATTCCCGCACGCTGGCCCAGCGGCGGCTCAAAATTCATCGCTGACTGAACGACGCGAACCAGCCGGCGATCTGGGCTCGCGAGTTGAACCCGCGCTTGTTCAGGATGCTTCGGACATGGCTGTCGACGGTGCGCTCGGAAATGAAAAGCTGCGTGCCAATCTGCTTGTTGGTCAGGCCCTCGGCGACCAGCCGCGCCACGTCTGTCTCTCGTTTGCTCAGCAGGCCGGCACCTGTTTCGCCAACGGCCGCCCGCGCACGGATCTGACCAGATTCGCCCAGGGCCAGGCCTATCGCGGCGTCTCGGTTCATGCGCTTGCCGGCCGTGAACTCGGCGTCGAACTTCGCACGACCAAGCACCGCGACCGCCGACTTCTCGGCTTGATCCAGCAGAGATGCCAGCGGCGCGATGATGCCCGCGCCGGCCCCGAGCCGCGTCGCCTCCGCCGCCCCGAGCAGCTGCGCCCCCAGGCGCACCTGGCCATCGCCCGCGGCGAACCAACCGAACGCCGCCAACAGGTAGGACTGAGCGAGCCGGTCGTCGATGCGCCGGGCGATCTCCAACGCCTCCGTATAGAGAGGTTTGGCGGCGTCGGCGTCGCCCATGACCAGAGTCACGAACGCCAGCTCCATCAGCATGATCTCCAGGACGTAGAGGTCGCCCGAACCCCGACTCAGGCTCACGCCCTCCGACGTCGCGTCGCGGACCAAGTCCAGATCGCCGGTGAACATTCCGTTTAAGGCTCGGGCCTGCAGAACCGACGTGGTTGCTGCCAGGTCGTTGGCCTCCGCCACCGCTGTCAGGGCTTCCTCGTAATAGGCGTCCGAGGCCGCGCGGTCGCCCGCCGTCATCGCGGCGATGGACGCCATCGACGTCGCCTGTGTCAGCAGCTCGGCGTGATCCAGCTCTCGAGCCGCCGCCGCTGCCCGTTCGAGCCACGGCAGCGCAGCCGTCGTATCGGCTTGTAGGACGGCGAGGAACCCGCGTAGGAAGCAGGCCCACGCCATCGACTCTTTCTCGCCGCGGTTCCCGGCGAGCATCTGGTCCAGCCACCCCACACCCTCTGTGGTCGCGCGGGTGATCCAGAACCAGCCAAGCGACGCGACGATGTCGATCCCTCGACTGATATCTCCGCGATCAAGACAGTGCCGGAGGATCGCTCGGATGTTGTCGATCTCGAGCTCCATCGACTCGAGCCACTCGGCCAGCCGGTACCGAGCCGGCGGTCCCGTCCGGGAACATAGCTGCACGTAGTAATCGGTACAACGCTCGGCGAGCGTCTCGACCTCGCCTGACTCCCGCAACTTGAGCGCCGCATATTCGCGCATTGTTTCGTGCAGCCGGTAGCAGGCGACGCCCCTCGCGTCGTCCTTGACGACCAGAGACTTCTCGACCAGCGACGAAAGATGGTCGAGGTCGAAGTCACAGACGCCCTCCACGTCCTCGAGCGTGAATCGGCCCGCGAACACACATAGCCGCCTGAGCAGAGTCCGCTCGCCGGCGGACAGGAGGTCGTGGCTCCACTCGATGGTGGTCTCGAGCGTCTGATGTCGCGGTATCGCCGCCCGGCCGCCTCCGACAAGCAGGCTGAACCTGTCGCTCAGGCGCTCGAGGATCTGCTCCACCGACAGCACCCTGGTCCGCACCGCCGCCAGCTCGATTGCCAGCGGCAGGCCGTCCAGCCGCCGGCACACGTCCGCGACCGCAGCCTGGTTCGCCGAGGTCAATTCGAACGTGCCCGCCGCCGCCGCCGCCCGCTCGACGAACAGCACAACCGCCTCGTTCTGTCGCAAAGCGGTGTCGTCCACGGCGGGCAGCTCCAGCGGGGGGATGGGGAGGACGTTCTCGCCCGCCACGGCCAGCGGCTCGCGGCTGGTGGCGATCACCCGGACGCCCGGGGCAGCGCGAACGACCTCGTTGACGATTCCAGCCGCCGCTTCCATCAGGTGCTCACAGTTGTCGAGCACCAGCAGCAGCTGCTTGTCGGCGAGGAAGGAGCGGAGCAAAGCAGGGGGCTCCGACGCCGCCTGGTCCCGGAGGTCAAGCGCGGCCATGACGGCGTTGCCGACCAGCGAGGGGTCGCGCACCTCAGCCAGCTCCACGAGCCACGCGCCGCCAGGGAATCCCCGTGCCAGGTCCGAGGCGGCCCGCAAGGCGAGGCGGGTCTTGCCGACGCCGCCCGGCCCGACCAGGCTCACCACCCGCGCCGCCGCCAGCTTCCGCCGCAGCTCTGCCAACTCGCGCCGCCGCCCGATGAAGCTCGTCGCTTCGGCCGGCAGGTTACCCAGGCGGCGGACTGGCTTTGCCATCGTGAGACGGCAAGTTACTACCCGCGCGGGCGATGCGCCCGCAGCCCACGAATTCGGTGATTCCACGGATTCCCTCTGACGTCTGCTTGCGTAGCTTGCGAAGCGTGATCGATGAGCCCGAGAAGAGAACGGTGGAGGTCAGCTTTGTGGGCGCCCCGCCCGTGCAGCAGATCGCGCGGGCGTCGGGGGTGAGCCGGGTCGAGATTCTCGACGGCAGGCTCGTCCGCTGCGTCATCTACGGCAGCTTTCAGCCGTTTCTCGAGGCCTTGCACGGTCACGAGGTGATCAGCCTCAAGTCCAGCGACCTTATCCAGGAGGGATAAACGAGTGGTCAGCAGTTACCCTGTCCAGTTCGACGTCGACTTTCCCGCCCGGCCGCTCGGCCGGCTCACGACCGCATTCCGTCTGATTGTTGCGATCCCGATCGTCGTCGTGCTCACCATGCTCACCGGTGAGACGTTCCGCAATGACGACAACACACGCACGCTGGTCATCGGCGGCGCGGCCGTGTTCGTGCCGCTTGTGCTGATGCTCGTGTTCCGCCAGAAGTACCCGCGATGGTGGTTCGACTGGAACCTCAACCTGCTCCGGTTCTCCAACCGCGTCACGGCGTACATGGCGCTGCTCGACGACCGCTACCCGTCGACCGACGAGGAGCAGGCCGTCCACCTCGACTTCCCGTATCCCGACGCCAAGCAGCTCAACCGCTGGCTGCCCCTGGTCAAATGGCTGCTCGCCATCCCGCACTACGTCGTGTTGTTCTTCCTGTGGATCGGCGCTCTGTTCGCGATCGTCTTCGCCTGGTTTGCGATCCTCTTCACGGCGACCTACCCGAAGGGCCTCTTCCGCTACGTCGTCGGCGTGCTCCGCTGGCAGAACCGGGTGACCGCGTACGCCTTCACCCTGGTCACCGACCAGTACCCACCCTTCAGCCTGAGCTGACGTCGATGAACACGATCGTCTGCTGCCCGACCGTTGACGGTGTAGTCGTTCATGTAGCAAGTCGCGGAAAAGGCGGCTCAAGTCTGGACGCGGCGAAGGCCTTCACGAGCTACTTCCAACGGAGAAAGCCCCAATACAGCTTGTCGAGAGTGCTCAGAGTTCGGGACCGACCGCTCTCGCAGTGACCAGTCGGAGCCGGCACCCAACGACGCTGGTCGATTTCGGCAAGAACACTGACAACATCAGGGGGTTCGTTACCGATTCAGCCTTCGACGCCAGCGTGATCGTTGCCAATTATTAAGAAAATGCGTGTGTGCTCAGCCGCACGCGAGGAGACTAATCGGATCAAGTCCGTTGTCGAATAGCCGCCTCGATCTCGTCCAGGTGCTCGCCCCGGTGGTTGGCCCGCACCGGGTTGAGCGGGCTGGTCTCACCCAGGCCCGCGAGCATCTCATCCGGCAGCGACGCCACGAGCTCGTCGGTCTCCTCCGCGATGCTCACCGCTAGCTCGGCCAGAGCGCGTGGCGGAATCGCGTGGATCAGAGGACGCGAGGAGTCGTTGATCCAGTCCACGTCCTCGGGCTCGTTTTCGGACGCCGTGAACGTCTCGCCGCGCTCCAACTTGCCGGCGAGGTAGAGCGCACGGCCGTCCCAGAATGCGATGTGGCCGAGCACGCCGGCCACGCTCCAGTACTCGTTGACCATTGCGCCGAGCTGCCGGTCGCTCAAACGCGACACCACCGCCCGCATCCGCGCGAGCTCGCGTGCGTTCGCCGCCACGAACGAGCGATCCACCACGACCAGACTAACTACCTGGACGGCCGCCTCGCCTCCGCGATACCTGCACGATCGCGGCAGCGCGTTCATCGAGAGCATTGAGGTTGCGGATGTGCCGCGCGGCCAGGCCGTGCTGTTCGGTATGCCGCCGCATCGCACATTCAGTAGTAAACCGCTCAGGCTGAGGCAGGAGGTAGGTGGGTTCGAGTCCACTGCCGCCCACCATCGCTTTCAGTGTTTCAGGTGACCAAGAGTATCGAATATCGCCTTAGGATCAAATCCCACCTGTCGTTGGTAGGCGAGCCAATCCAGGTAGCTGTCTTTGCGCGCGACCAAGCCGTCGCGAACCGTGAACACGTCAGCGCCCGCGATAGCGAACGGCTTGCCTTCGGCGGTGCCGCTCATGACATATTCAGAGACGAAGTGTTCTGTACCGAAGTGAATGCGCTTTAGCTCGAAACGCAGGTCGGGCGTTGCGGCGAGGAGTGAGCCGATCAGGTCGCGGACGGCTTCACGTCCAGTTGCCGGGGCGTGGATATCATGCAATTGGAACACCGAATCGTCAGTGTGCATGGCCGCGATGGCGTCGGGATCGTGCTGGGCCCAGGCGGCGCTGTATTCCTTCGCGAGATCCACCAGACTTTTGTTCATGCCTTACTCCTGCGGGTACTCCGTGCAACTGATTCGGCTGGTTCTGACTCGGGGCGAGCCTTACATAGCAGTTAGGGACGTCACGACGGCCGCGAAGCTCGCGTGATAACACTGCACGACTCGCTCCGTCATTACACTCTCACCCCTGCCGTCTGCACACCGCTCGACGCAGTTCTACCGCGGAGGTAGGTGGTTCGAGTTCACGGCGGCCCACCAAAGCTCCATGGCCCGTCGAACCTCCAACCAGTTCTAAAGTCCTCTGCAAGGATGGTCTTGTGTCTGTCACGCAGCACTTGGGTGAGCTTGTCGTTGCGACGTTTGCCCTCGCTTTCACTCGCACACCGTCCCTGATCCGACTCTTGAATCCGGTTATGAGCCGGCTGCTGATGACCCCGTTGCCCGCAGGCCCAAACGCGCTGCTGACCGTTCGCGGGCGAAGAACTGGCCGGCCGCGGTCGTCGCCGGTCGCCTATCTGGATTTCGGCGACCGTGGCTTTCTACAGGCCGCCTCAAACGACCTGAACTGGGTCCGCAATCTCCGCGCGTCGCGGGAGGCCGTGATCAGAAAGGGTCGGGCCTCGCGGAAGTTCGAGGCGACAGAGTTGGCGCCACAGACCGCGGCCCAGATCCTCCACGATCTGCTCGCGCCATTCCCACGGTCTGGACTGATCGCCGGCGTCGCGGGCGAGGATCGCCCCCCTGTCGCCGTCCTTCACTACTTTCGCCTCCGAGTCGACGATGCCCTCGCGGACTACGCCCGGGTGGCTATGCGCCAGCCGGTGTTCGAGTTGCGGAGAGGCTGATCGAGGGGCATCGTGTTAGACGCTGGCATAGGCGAGCACGAGGGGTGCTGGGCGTGATTCTCCGGAAAGACCGCGACCCTCGTTTCGTGACGATCCGCCGCGGTGGGACCCTCATTGATTCAGATCACCAGCTCCTCGCCCTGTGGGCGGCATCGTGCGCGGAGCACGTCGTTGACCTCTTCGAGTCGGCTCAGCCTGAGGACCCGCGGCCCCGTCGCGCGATCGAACTCGGGCGGGCCTGGGCGCGCGGCGAGATCACCATGACCCAGGCTCGCACGGCGGCCGGCCATGCAAACGCTGCGGCCAGAGACCTGAGTGGGGCAGCACGGCATGCCGCCGTGCCGCCGCGCCGGAAGGAGAGGGCGAGAGCGCAGGGCGACTCGAGTGCCGGTGGCAGCGCGACCAGCTCCCGGAGGCGATCCGCGAGCTCGTACTGGATGACGAGCGGTTGCGGAACGACATCTGCTGGTCGGTGTTCCACTGCTAGGCGCCCGTCGGGGCCCCAGGACTCCAACAAGGACCGTTTATGAGAAAACTCCTTAACCGATCACAGCCGTATCACGCATTCCCGGCACCGGACGGCTTTAGGGGGTCGGCTTGAGCCGGCAAGCCTTGCATTCCTGGGCTGGCGGCGGGCTTCATGGCTAAACCTATGATTTCGGCGGAGTGGGCGCGCGACCGAGGACGCGATACGCCAGGAGCGGTGACTACAGCATCGCCTACCAGGTCGTGGGAGACGCTCACCTAGATCTCGTTCTGGTATGGGGCTTCGTCTCGCACCTCGAATACGCGTGGGAAGAT
>VBII01000258.1 GCA_005887735.1 Chloroflexota bacterium | reverse complement strand
AGCCGCCTCAAAATCACAGGCGAAACCGTACTACCATGCGCGCGTGATCTCTCAAGAACTGCTCGAAATTCTGGCCTGCCCGAAATGCCACACCAAGGTGGAGCTGAAGGAGCCGGACAAGCTCCGCTGCCCGCATTGCAAGGTGCTCTACCCGATCGTGGATGGGATCCCCGTGATGCTCATCGAGGAAGGGAAACCCGAGACGGAGTAGCCCCTCCGGTCTCGGCTTTTTCGGGTGCGGGTCAGCCCCTCCGGCCCTTCGGGCCACCTCCCCATAAATGGGGAGGACAAGACACCTCCCCATGAATGGGGAGGAGTTAGGCCGCGCACTCGTAGTGGCTTGTGTCTCTTGGTGACGGGTTCGTTTGGGCGTCGCGGATGTCGGGCGCGATCTCGTCGTCGGAGAGGGCGTAAGCCTGGTTCGGGTCGCCGGCCGAGGTCGCGAAGACCATCCCCAGAACGCGGCCCTGGAGGTCGAGCAGCGGACCTCCTGAATTGCCTGGCCGCACGTTGGCCTGCAGGACGAAGATCTGCCGCGTCACGAGATTCTCGTTATAGATGTCGCGACCTTCGGCCATGACCGAACCGTCGACCACCGCGGGGACGATCTTCTCCGCCTGCCCGCCGGGATAGCCGATGACCGCTCCCTGCGTACCTCGCTGCGCCGACCCAAAAGTGAGGCCTGGCGCAGAGAAGCCCGGGGCGTAGAGCACGGCGACGTCGCGCTCGGGGTCGAAGTAGACCACCTCGGCTCGGTACGAGGTCCCGTCTGGTTTCTGAATCGCGTGAGAGGTCGTGCCCGACACGACGTGCGCGTTGGTCACGACGTACCCGTTGCCGAGGGGGATGCCGCTGCCGGTGACGATGCCGCCGCAACCCAGGCTCGAGACCTTGACCACCTCCTGGGCCGCGTGGTTGACGCCCGCGGTATCGACCGACGCCGGGATCGGCAGCGCTCCGGGAAGCGTCGGCTCGAGGCCGGCGAACACGGGCGGAAACTGGACGCCGGCGAGGACCTGCTCGACGCTGGCCAGAAGTGGAGGCGGACGGGGCGCAATCGCGTCGAGACTCCGCAGCAGAAGCGACCGCTGGATCTGCTGTGCGATATCGGCGCTGGGGCCGCGCGAGAAGCTCAGGCCGAGAAACCAGCACATCATCAGCACCGCAAAGGCGGACAGGGCCGCGCCGGCGATGGAATCGGTCGACGTGTGGAGGCCGGTGCGGAGGATCTTGCGACGGATAGGCTCGCCTACGGCGAAACCGATGCTCGAGCCGAGGCTGCCGCCGATGACCAGCACCAGCACAGCCCCGAGCGGCCGCGCGCTTGCGTTGCTGATCTGAAGGTAATCGAGCACGTACCGCGCGGAGGCTGCGCCGAGCAGCACGCCGACCAGCAGGCCTACGTATTGAGCGAGCGAAAGCCAGAATCCCCGCCGGTATCCATTGGCGAGCCCGATCAGGGCGGCGACCAGGATGACGAGGTCGATGAGGTTGATCAATAGGGCTCTTCCAAGTAACACCCTAGCCGCCCCGACCGCCCGAACGCCGTCGCTCCGTGATAATTGGAGCCGTGGTTTTTCTTGCCGGTGAATGGGTCCCCGCCTGGCTCTGGATGAGCGTCGCGTTCCTCGTCGCTGCTCTCGGTGTGGTGGGCCTCGGCTGGTGGGTGCTGCGCGGCGACGCGCTCAACCGGGCGGCTGAAGAGTCCGTCGGAACCGAAAGCGCCGAGCATCACTAGCGGAGCGGCCCCTCCGGCGCTTCGCGCCACCTCCCCATGAATGGGGAGGAGCATCTTTGTGAACTGGACTGAGTTCGCGGCGACGGCGCCCGAGCTGGCCGAGTTTGGGCAGGATCGGATCAACTCGACCCGGCTGGTCACTCTCGGCACCATTCGCGCCGACGGCTGGCCGCGAGTCAGCCCATGCGAGGCATACGTCGTGGACGGCGAGCTTCTGCTCGGAATGATGTGGCAGTCGAAGAAAGCCCTCGACCTGCTGCGGGATCCTCGGATCACGGTCGCCACCGTCCAGGCCGACCGCGAGCCGGTATACGGCGACCTGAAGCTGTACGGCTTCGCGGTCGACGTCCCTGACCCTGGCCGCCGGCAGGCCTACGCCGACACGGTGTTCGCCGCGATCAGCTGGCGGCCGTCAGAGCCCTATCACCTCTTCTCGGTGGACATCGCCCGTGCCGGGTTCATCAGCTTCGGCGAGAACCAGAAGCTGATGCGCTGGTCGGTGGAGGGAGGGGTCGAGTTCATGCGGCATCCCGATGCCGCGAGAGACGAGGCTTAGGCCAGCCCCTCCGGCGCTTCGCGCCACCTCCCCATAAATGGGGAGGAAAAGGCTAGACCGGAACCGGGGTAGGTTCCTCGACGATCTCGCCCGATTCGCGCAGGTCACGCAGCGGCATGAAGCTGCGGACCGGCGGCACCCGCTCGAAGTTGTAGGGCGGCGGGGGAGAGGTTGTCGCCCACTCCAGCGTGTTGGCCCGCCATGGGTCGTTGCCTGCGATCTCGCCGCTGCTCCAGCTGCGCACGATGTTGATCAGCAGCAGCAGCACGGAGACAGCGATGAGGAACGACGA
The DNA here is from genome assembly GCA_005887735.1 of Chloroflexota bacterium. GTDB lineage: Bacteria > Chloroflexota > Dormibacteria > Dormibacterales > Dormibacteraceae > 40CM-4-65-16. The sequence goes on along the minus strand of VBII01000258.1, from coordinate 4,260 downwards.
GATCGTGATGATGGCGTTGGTCGCCGCCCACGCCTCGTTGGCGTAGGTGGCGATGCGTCGCGGCATGCCCTCGAGGCCGAGCGTGTGCATGATCAGGAAGGTGCCGTTGAAGCCGATGAACAGCGTCCAGAAGTTCCACTCGCCGAGCACCCGTCCGAGCATGCGTCCGGTGATCTTCGGGAACCAGTAGTAGATGCCGGCCATGATGGTGAACACGCTGCCGCCGAACAGCACGTAGTGGAGATGGGCCACGACGTAGTACGACTGGTGCAGCTGCGTGTCGACCGGAACTGAGGCGAGATAGATTCCGGTGAGTCCGCCTATGAGGAACGTGGCCAGGAAGCCGAAGGCGAACTTCATGGGCACCGTGAATTCGACCGAACCCCACCACGTGGTCGCGATCCAGTTGAAGAACTTGATCCCGGTCGGGACGGCGATGAGCATGGTCATCAACATGAAAAAGCCTTCGACGTACGTGTTCATGCCGACCGTGAACATGTGGTGGGCCCACACGGTCATCGACAGAAAGACGATGCCGAAGAGCGCCGCGACCATCGACATGTAGCCGAAGATCGGCTTGCGCGCGAAGACAGGGATGACCTCGGAGATCATGCCGAACCCGGGCAAAATCATGATGTAGACCTCGGGATGGCCGAAGAACCAGAACAGGTGCTGGTAGAGCACCGGCCGTCCCGCCGTCGTGAAGAACTGGGTGCCGAGCTGGCGGTCGAACTCGAGCAGGATCATCGCGGCCGCCAACGGGGCGCCGACCACCAGGAGCAGGATCGAGGTCGAGATCTGCGCCCACACGAACAGCGGCAAGCGGGAGAACTTCATGCCGGGCGCGCGCAGGGCGACGATCGTGGTCAGAAAGTTTGTCGAGGCCATGATCCCGCTGATCGCCCAGACGATGATGCTGAGGGCCCAGAAGTCGACGCCGAGCGAGTGGCTGTTGTAAGCCTTCTCGGTCAGCGGCGCGTAGCCGGTCCACCCGGCGTTCAGCGCCCCGCCGGTGAAGAAGCCCGAGTAGTAGAGAAGGATCGATACCGGGACCAGCCAGAACCCAAGCAGGTTGACCCGCGGGAAGGCCATGTCACGGGCGCCGATCATGATCGGAACCATGTAGTTGGCGATGCCGGTCAGAAAGATCGTGACGAAGAAGAAGATCATCGTCACGCCATGCGCTGAGATCAGCTGGTTGTAGGTCTCGGGGTCGACGACCTTGAGGTTTGGCTGCGACAGCTGCAGGCGGACGATCAGCGCGAAGATGCCGCCGATCACGAAGCTCAGGATGCCCGTGACCATGTACATGATCCCGATCAGCTTGTGATCGGTCGTCGTCAGCCACAGGCTGATCGGCTTGAAGAATGTGTCGTCGTAAGCCTTCGGCCTCGGGAGGACTGTGGTTGCCATCCGATTCCTATCCTACTTAGGCGACGCGCTGGGGGACGCGGAAGGCGACGCCCCTGCTTTCTGCTGGTCCATCCACCGGTTGAAGTCGGCCTGGTCCATCGACTGCACGATGATCTGCATCGTCGAGTGCCCGACGCCGCAGAGCTCGGCGCACTCGCCGCGCCACGTGCCGACCTGATCGATCTTCAGCCAGGAGAAGTTGTCGTACCCGGGCACCGCGTCGGTCTTGCCCGAGATGGCCGGCACCCACCACGAGTGGATGACATCGGTGCCCCGGAATCTGAGCTTGACCAGGGTGTGAGTCGGGACGACGAATGGCGTCACATCGCCGGCCAGGGTGCCTTCCTGGTGAACCACCACGCCGTTCTGGTAGTCGTAGTCCCAACCGAACTGGTGGCCGCTCACGGTGATGTCCATCTGCTCGTTGCTGATCGGTTGGAAGTCCCTCTGCAGCTCGCCGAAGCTGTAACCGGCGATCGCGAGCACGATGATCAACGGAATGATCGTCCACACGACTTCGAGCGGAGTGTTGCCGTGGACCTGGGGAGGGATGTAGCCCACCGGCTGGCGTGAGCGCCGGTAGCGGATGACCACCCACAGCAGCGCCACCTCGACGCCCACGAAGATGACGATCGCGGGCACGGAGATGGCGAGGTACGTGTTGTAGATGTCCTGCCCGTTCGGCGAAACGGGGTTGGGAAAGATCGGGTGCAGGCCGCCGACGTCACACGAGCTGAGGGCGACGGCAAGCGCCACGAGACCGCCGAATGTGATCAGCGCGCGAAATACGCGAGACGTCACAGGTTGAGAGTATATCGGCGACCCGATTCGCAACCGGGCGACCGGATAGAATCCAGAGGCGATTGTGGCCGCAGCCCGAAAGCCTCGATACGTCGACGTCACGAATCCAAGTCTGTCCGTCGATTGTCCCCGCTGCGGACTGCGGACGGCGCGCTTCGTCGACCACTGCCGGAACTGCGGTTACAAGCTCTGGCCGTCGAGCGTCGTGGCGTCTGCCGCCTTCAAGGCCTGGCGTGACGCCGATCCCTCCCGCGCCCGCGCCTCGCGATACGACCTCGAGCTTCCGGCCGAGCCAGTCGACCTGACGATCGACTATGCCGCCCGAGCGCACGAGCTCGGCATCCATCTTTTCCCGAACAGCAACTACCCGTTCATCATCTGCGCCGGTGCGCTGTTCCTCGGCCTGGCCGCGATCCCCTTTCCCTCAGGTACCGCTCGCATCGTGCTGGCCGTGATCGGCGGTTTGATCTTTCTCTTCGGCGTAGTAGGTTGGGTGTTGGTGGAAGACGTGCGGATGTATCCGAGCGACAGTCCCGAGCCGCATGGCGAGGTTCATCACTGATGGCCGTCGCCAGCCTCCAGCGCGAACCGACTCCGCAGTACCCGGCGATCAAGCCAGGGATGATGGGCATGTACATCTTCCTGGCCTCCGAGGTGATGTTCTTCGGAAGCCTGTTCGCGGTGTACTTCTACCTCGCGGGCTCGCATCCGACCTGGCCCCCGCTACCGCCCAGCGCCAGGCCCGAGTACTACGTCAACTGGTGGCCGATCCCGGCCATCAACACGGTGGTGCTGCTCTCCAGCGGTGTGACCTGTCACTTCGCGCTCGAAGCGCTTTCCCGCGACAATCGCCGGCGGTTTTTCACGCTTCAGATCGCGACCATCCTGCTCGGAATCGGATTCGAGATCGGGCAGCTCATCGAGTTCATCGCCGCTTTCGGCCGCGGCCTGAACCTCACCGCCAACACCTTCGCCAGCGCCTTCTTCACGATGACCGGCTTCCACGGCGCGCACGTGCTCGGCGGATTGATCCTCTTGATCCTGATCCTCTACCGCGCCGCCAGCGGCCAGTTCTCTTCGCGTAACCACGTCGGTCCGGCCGCCGTGACCCTGTACTGGCACTTCGTCGACGTCGTGTGGCTTTTCCTCTTCGGCGTCCTCTATTTCGGCATCACCTTCTTCAAATGAGAGCCCTCGCGGTCGGTCTGGCGGCGGTGGCGTTGCTGGCGGGATGCGGCGGCGGAAGCGGATCGGGTGCCCCTGCGGGATCCATCCAGGTGACGATGACGGAGTTCAAGTTCGACCCCGCAACCATCACGGCCGCTCACGGCAAGGTGGTGTTCTGGCTCATCAATTCGGGCACCACTCAGCACGACCTTGCGATACGCGACAGCGGGGGCACCCGCGTCGCCACCAGCGAGCTGGTTTCCGCGGGTGACACGATGGAGTTCGACGTGAATGAGATCGCGGCGGGGACTTACGCCATCTTCTGCACCCAGCAAGGGCACGAAGGCTCCGGGATGAAGGGGACGCTAACCGTCACGTAAACAGGGGTTCGGGACAGCCCCTCCGGCCCTTCGGGCCACCTCCCCATAAATGGGGAGGAGTAGCTGCTACTTGCTAGGCGATGGAGACGGGGAGGGGGACGGCGACGGGCTCGGGCCTGGCGCCAGGCTCAACAGCTCGATCGCGAAGACCAGCGTCGCGTTGGGCGGAATGATCGTCGCGCCGGTCGTCTGGTCGGTCTGACCCTGCGCTCCGTACCCGAGTGCCGGCGGGATCTTCAAGCACCGCTTGCCGCCTATCTTCATGCCGAGCAGACCTTCGTCCCAACCGCCGATGACCTGCTGCTGACCCAACTGAAAGGTAAAGCTCGACCGCCCCGCATTACGGCTCGAGTCGAACGAGTGACCGTCGGTGAGCCATCCCGTGTACTGAACATCGGCGTTCTCGCCCGATTTGGCGGCGTCGCCGGTGCCCACCTTCAGGTCACCGACCTTCAGCCCGTCCGGATAGGTGACCATGCTCACGCTGTTGCAGGCGTTG
>VBII01000255.1 GCA_005887735.1 Chloroflexota bacterium | reverse complement strand
CTGGGCATCGCCTGTGATGACAAAGACTGTTTCCGCCTGGGGGCTGGTGCCAAGCTCCGCGCCCACCGCGTAAAGCCCGCGCTGCAGCTCCTCACAGATCGAACCCACGCGGCCATGAGGCGTCAGGGCGCGAGCCAGGCCAAGCGCGCTCGATGCCTCGTCCACGGTGCCGAACGCCTCGATCCGCGCATCGTCCTTGGACGCACGCCCGCCGCCGAGCAGCCCGGTCGTGCCGTCATCGCCGGTGCCGGCCAGCTCGAGCATCCGCTTCTTGCGGGCTCTGGGCCCCGCCGTCTTACTCGAAGACTTTGCTGAGGTCGTACAGCTCCTTGGGCACGCGCCGTGTCTCCTTTATCACCTCGGTCAGAGGCACGACCTCGACGTCGCCGTTGCGCCGGATCGGGATCACACCGCTTTTGCCCGCGACGATCAAGTCCGCCGCCGCGACCCCGAGCCGCGTCGCCCAGATGCGATCCACCGGCGACAGCGACCCGCCGCGTTGAAGGTGCCCGAGCACGGTCACCCTCGTCTCGAAGCCGGTCTCGCCTTCAACCCTGCCGGCAAGCAGGTCGCCCAGGCCGCGCTTGGCGAGCCGGATGTGCCCGAACGCATCCTTCTCCGCCTCACCGCCCAGCTCCCTTTCCAGCTCCGGGATGTGGGCGCCTTCCGCGACGACGATGATGCTGAACAGCTTGCCCTCGCCGCGGCGGCGGTAGAGGTGAGCTACCACCTCCGAAAGCGGGACCTCGAACTCGGGGATGATGATCAGGTCGGCGCCGCCGGCCACGCCGCCCATCAGCGCGACCCAGCCCGCGTCGCGGCCCATGACCTCGACGACCATCACACGGTGGTGCGCTGATGCGGTTGTGTGCAGGCGGTCGAGCGCCTCGGTCACGACTCCGACAGCGGTGTCGAAACCGATGCAGAACTCCGTGACCGCGAGGTCGTTGTCGATCGTCTTGGGCACGCCGACCGTGCGGAATCCGGCTTCGTGCAAGGCCGCGGCGACGCTCAGGGTGTCGTCGCCGCCGATCGGCACCAGGGCGTCGATGCCGTTGTGCCGCAGTGCCTTGATGACACGCTCGATGCCTGCGTGTTCTTTCAGCGGATTCGTCCGAGAGGTGCCCAGGATGGTGCCGCCTTCCGGGAGGATGCCGCGCACGTCGGCAGGCTTGAGCTCGTCGATGAGGCCTTCGCCAAGGCACCCTGCCCAGCCGTTCTTGACGCCGCTGACCTGGTGGCCCAGCTGAAAGGCGCGCCGAGCCACCGCCCGGATGGCGGCGTTGAGCCCGGGCGCGTCTCCACCTCCGGTGAGAACTCCGATCCGCATCGGGAAATAGGTTAAGGCGTTGCGGTAAGGCGCTCCAGCAGCGCGGTCAGTGAAATTCCAGCGAGCGTGGTCAAGATCAGGTCAGCCTGGCTGAGGTCGAGCCGCGCCGTGATCGAGTTGGGAATGGCGACGCACCGCATGCCCGCACGCTTGGCAGCCGCAACTCCGTTGGGCGAGTCCTCGATCGCGACCGCCTCGGCCGCGGTGACCCCGAGGCAGTCGAGCACCGCGATGTAAAGGTCCGGCTCGGGTTTGGCGTGCGCGACGTCGTCGCGGCAGCGCAGGCAGTCGAACCGCTCGAGGATCCCAAGGCGGGCCAGGTGGCCGCGGACCCACTCGCCCGTCGAGCTGGATGCAACGCCCAGCCTCAAGCCCAGCTCGCGAGCTTCCTCCAGGCGCTGCACCACGCCCGGCAGCACCCTCTGCGCAAGGATCATCTCGGTCCGCCGGTCGAGGCGGCGGTCGAGCACCTCTTTCGGCAGCGGCCGGCCGAGTCGCTCCTCCAGGTGGTGCTGCGGATGAAAACCGATGGTGGTCGAGCCGACGATCTGCACCCAACGCTCAAAGGGCAAGTCTTCGCCGTGAGCCTCGTACACCTCGAGCCACGAACGGTAGATCGGCTCCTCGGTGTCGAGGATCAGCCCGTCGAAGTCGAACACGATGGCGCGAATCAATGTCCCAAAGATTAGGATCGCCGTTGCCGTGATCCGGGATCTGTCACATGCCTGAGACGAAGCCGAAGTCCCGCGCGCAAAGCTCGCGGCAAAGTTCCATTGGCTGGGGTGGCGCCGTCCTGTCAGGTCTTGCGCTGGTGACCGTGGCGGTCATGCTCGTGGTCCTCTTCGGCTTCCTCGACGCCCTGCACTTCGGCTCGATCGCCGACTTCTTCACGCCCGATTCGGCCGCCGCCGCCGGCACGCTGGGCCTGGTCGGCGGTGCCGAGGGCGTGACCCTCAGCATCGTCCTCCTGGGGGTCATGTTCGGCATCCAGACCTCCTCGTCGCGCTACTCGCCCCGCATCATCGGCATCTTCACGAGGAACCCCCTCAACGCGCTCGTCCTCAGCTTCGCCCTGGCCTCGATTCTCTACACCTTCCTCGTCCGCTCAGAGGTGAAGGTCAACTACGTGCCCATGGCGAGCGTCGCCGTCGCCGAGGTCCTCGCGCTGATCAACTTCGCTCTGCTGTTCCCCTACGTCCTCTACACATTCGAGGTGATGCGCGCCGAGACGCTTGTCTCGGGCATCATGCGCCGCGCCCGCAAAGAGCTGCGCGGCGGCACCCACCGCCGGCAAAGCCTTCAGCACAGAAGCGCACTGCTGACTTGCTGCGCCCAGGTCTCGGACATCGCGTTCGGCAGCGTGGAGCTCGGCGACATGCCGGTGTGCTTGCTGTGCATCGAGGTCGTGGGTGACTTCCTCGCGCACGAGTACCTGCCGGCGAAGAAGAACCTCAACCCGGAATGGTTCAAGGTCGGCCATTCCGAGCTCCCCGGCGCGTCAGACCAGATCGTCGCCGAGGTCAATCGAGCCGGCACCTGGTTCGCCTACGTGGTGATGTCGAGCTTCGTCGACATGATCGGGTTGACTCCGATCCATCGCAAAGAGGCCGTTCACGCGCTCGCTGTCGCAACGCGAAGAATCGGACTGGCCGCGATCGACGTCGGCGACTCCGAGGTCGCCGAGCTCTGCCTTCGCTTCTTCAACACGTATCTGCGAGCCGCGATCAACCGCTCGGCGCCAACCTTTGCGTCGGTGATCATGAACGAGTACCGGCGCTTTGCGATTGGGGCGCTCGAGTGGAGGCGCGATCTCGCGGTCGAGGCCGCAGCGCACCTGCTCCGATACGGGCGTCACTTCGACGAGGCCGGCATGCCCGCGATCTTCGGCGCGGCGGCCGAGGACGTGGCCGACCTTGCCATCGAAGCCCGCGTCCGCGACCCACAGGTGTCGTTCCGCCTCGCGCAGCTGCTCGTCCGCAACCTTCTCGACCTCATCCCTAACGCTCGACCGATCGGGCTCAACGGGCTTTTCAAGGGCGTCGCCAAACTGACGTGCTGGGCCATGGCCTCCGACCAGAAAGACATCGCGCATGTTCTGGTCGAGGGCATTGCAGCCGCGCCTCCGGATTTCGTCGACGCCGCGCTGGGCCGCATGGACGCGATGCAGAACGGTCTCTTCTGGGAAGTCAACGAGCGCGTCATCTCCTTCGACTGGCTCGAGCAGCCGCTGCGCGAGCAGATTCCCGGCTTGCGCGCGGCGCTCCGGCGGGCAAAAACGTCCGGCAACGGCGCGGTGGTCGACCTCGAGAACGAGCCTGTGGTGGCCAAGGACCTGGTGCAGCCCGAGCCTGTCAGCGCGCCTCCCGCGACTCCTCAGGTGGCTGGTTGATCATCGCCGTGGAAGCGCTCGCGAAGTAGTCGAGCAGCACCTTGCGCACAGCCGGAGCCAGGGCCAGCGAATCGACCGCCGCGGTCATTTGGGCGAGCCAGGCATCGCGCTCGGCCTGGCCGATGGCAAACGGCTGGTGGCGCATGCGCAGGCGCGGGTGGCCGCGCTGCTCGCTGTACGCCGGTGGGCCGCCCCAGTACTGGATCAAGAAGAGGGTGAGGCGTTCGGTCGCAGCCGAAAGGTCCTGCTCGGGATAGACCGCGCGCAGCACCGGGTCAACGGCGACCCGCGCGTAGAAGCGCTGCACGAGGAGGCGGAACGCCGGCTCGCCGCCCGCCAGCTCATAGACGCTCTTGTTGAGCACAATGCGATGCTACTGAGCCGTGCGCAGGGAGCTCCGCACCCTGTTCCGCTCGGAAGCAGACGGGGAATCTCAATTCGGCACGGCTGACGACAGACGGGCGGAATCCGAATTGGTGAGACGCACGGCTGACGCCAGACGTGCGGAATTGGGCCCTGCCGGCCAAACGATTCGTCGCCTACGTCGGTGGCCTGTACCTCACCGCCGAGCTCCCTCGAGAATCTCGGACACCGGGCGAACGATGACCTGCGCGGCCTTGAGGCCGGTCGCCTCCAGGTAGCGCTCGACGATCCGCCTGCCGACCGCATAGCCGCCCATGTGCGGGACGCCGACGGGTCGCACGCCGATTCGCTCGGCCACGAGGTCACCAAGGACGTAAGGCGTCCAATCACGAAAACCGATGCCCGAGTCGAAGGCGCCGGTCACCTTCTCGAACGCGGCATCCAACACCGAGCCGGTGACGTCCGCGTACCAGGCGCCGGTCGACTCCGGACCGCATACCTCGACAGCGAAGACCTCCGCAAGCCCTTCATGGATCACCCATTCGGCCAGGTTGAACCCGGTTTCGATGTTCGGGGTGCGCAGGTTGTGCGCCAGCTCGTGGACGGCGCAGGCTCCGATGCGCGTGATGTTGTAGTCGGTCGGCCACGCGACGAGCCAGATCGTGCCGGGGACGGCGCCCATTCCGTAGTAGCCGTGGGTGCGCTCGACGAACACGGGATCGTCCGGGTTGCCCAGCGTGAGCGTGACGTCGATCCGGTCTGGATGCCGGATCCCGGGGAGCACGGAGCGCTGGTATTCCCACGCTCGAGCCAGCTCGCGCCTCAGCTGGCCCCACGCGTCGGCTTCGACCAGGCGTTGCAGCGCCGGGGCGTAGCGCGGATCGTCAGCGTTGACGCGAAAGCCGTCGCCGCTCTCGTGCGTCTGCCGCAGACGCGTCATCGCCGCCTGGTCGAACGTGGAGATACCCTGCATTTCGGCCAGCGCGGCAAGACGAGCCGCGGACGGCAGCGCGAGGACCCGCGCCAACCCGGCCGCGTCATCGTGGACGTCGATCTCGATCTGGTCGTCCGTGGTCATAGCCAAGCCGCTAGACCCGCTCACCTGCCGCGCGCAGCGGCTCCTGCCGGGCCGCGTAACGCTCGATCTCGTCTTCGCGCGGGAGAAACCAGGCGATTCCGATGGTCAGGATGACCAGGATGACGTGTGACATCAAGGATTTCTGCAGCCCGATCGCATCGGCGATCGCGCCGTTGATCGGGACGCCAATCGCGCCGGTCACAAAGCCGAGGCCCATCACCAAACCTGAAGCGAGGCCGGCGCGAGAGGACATCAGCTGCTGCGCCATCAGCAGCATCAGCGGTGCGGTGGACGCGGCGAGGACGCCGATCAGGATGGCGGTGCCAAACGCCCATGGACCGGGATACAGCGTGAAAAGGAGGACAGCCGGCACGCTGAGGACGAGGGTCGCGAGGATCACGGTGCGCCGGCCATAACGGTCGGCGAGCGATCCGCACCCCACCGTGCCAACCGCGCTCGCGAGCACCAGCGTGGTGGCCAGCGGTCCGTAAAACTCCGGCCCATAGCCAAGCTGGCGATACCACGTCGGCGTGAACGCCTGGAACACGTTGACCGTCCAGCTGCGCGACATCATCACGCCGATGACGGCCGCGAGGGCAAACAGCGGAACGGCTTGCGACGAGCCGGCCGCCTGCCGGATCGCGGCAGTGGCAATGGCCGCGCGGTCCCGCATGCGCCACAGCAAGTAGCCACCCGTGGCGAGCCCGGGGATCACCAGCAGCCCGGTGCCGTGCATCCCAAAGGCGCCGAACAGCGCGATGCCGATGAGCGGTCCGGCGGCAACGCCGACGGTTCCGGCCGTGACGTAGATGGACATTCCGAAGCTCCGCCGCCAGGTGGGCAGCAGTCCCCGCACATCGAGCGCGCCAAGCGGATGGAACGCACCCGAGCCGAGGCCCGACGCAAGGGCGAGACCCAGCAGAAGCGGGAAGCTGTTGACGAAACCGACCACGGAAAATGTGATCGCGGTCCATGCCAGGGCGAGACCGGTGAAGCGGGTCCCGAACCGATCCGCGATCAGCCCGAACAGCGGTTGTGAGATGGCGGCCATGCCGCTGTAGGCGAGACTGACGAGACCTACGGTGGCGAGGCTGAGCTTGAACCGTCCGATCAGCAACGGGTACAGGATCGGGATCACCCCGACGTAGCTGTCGACCGTCAGGTGCCCGAGCATCAGGGTCAGCAGCTTCCCGTTCCTCAGGTATTCCCTCACGACATCTCTATGATCGCGGCGGTGGGTGAACTCCTGTACCTCAGCCGCGCCGATGTCGAGAGCCTGCTCGACCTGGACGCCATGCTAGACGCGCTTGCGGACGCGCTCGTCATCTACTCGTCGGGCGTCACATCGGTGCCGCCGCGGACCGCGGCGCGTGTCGGCGACCACAACCTGCTCGGGGTCATGGCGGGATACGTGCCCGGGGTGGCGCTGGAGAGCAAGCTCGTCTCGGTCTTTCCGGACAACGACCATCGCGGGCTTCCGTCGCACCAGGGCCTGATCGCGCTGTTCGACGAGAGCTCGGGTGCGCCGATCGCGCTGATGGACGGGACGCACATCACCGCGATCCGCACCGGCGGAACAGCAGCAGTGGCCGCAAAGGTGCTTGCGCGCGACGACTCGCGGGTGCTTGCGATCCTGGGCGCGGGCGTCCAGGGCCAGTCCCACCTCGAGACGTTTCCTCTCGTGCGTGATTTCGGAGAGATTCGAATTGCATCGCGCAACCAGGCCCGCGCCAAAGAGCTGGTCGCCCGCAACTCACGCGCCCGCGCGGTGGAATCGTTCGAGGAGGCCGTCCGCGGCGCAGATGTCGTCGCCTGCTGCACCGACGCGCGCGAGCCGATCCTCAGACGTGAGTGGCTGAAGCCCGGCGCGCACGTCAGCTCCGTGGGAGGCACATTCGGACCGGAGATCGACCGCGACA
>VBII01000256.1 GCA_005887735.1 Chloroflexota bacterium | reverse complement strand
GCGAACCGAGCCGGCGAGCTGCATGTTGTTCACGTCGACCCTCGCGACGACCCCGGAATATTCGGTGGAGATCATCAGGTAGCTGCCGTCGGCGCTGAAATCGAGGTGGTCGGCGCCCGGCCACGGGATCGGGACCGACTTCAACAGCGCCCATCCGTGACGCCAGTCGCGGAACTCGATGCGCTGGAGTCGCTCGACGACGTCGACTGCCTTCGTGCCGTCAGGGGTGAAGTAGAGGTTGTACGGGAAGGGAATGTTGATCTGGTCGACCGGCCTTCCCGTGTGGATGTCCAGCACCGTCAGGCTGCTCGATCCTTCGTTGTCCACGTACAGAGCGCTCATGTCCCACGCGGGCGCGATGTGGTGAGGAATTGAGCCGACGCGGTAGTGGTCGACCACCGCGAACGTTCTCGGATCGATGACGTCGACGGTCCCGGCCCGGCTGTTGGGCACGTAGACGCGGGCCGGCAGCTCGCACAAGGGGCACGGCACCGCGCCCGACAGCGTGTTCGCGTACACGTTGAACGAGGGCTCGGGCAGGCTGGTGGGCTGCACGTCGGGCGCCGGCAGCAGACGCTGTGGCTGGCCGCCCTCCGCCGCGGCGGACCCGGTCGTGATGGGGGGCGCCATCCAGACCACCGCAAAGACCACGGCGGCTGGGCTGAAGACCGCGAAGACGAAGATGAGGGCGAAGAGTATCCGAACGACCCGAGAGCGGAGCGCTCCGCTCAGCCGGCGATGCCCGTCACTCGTCTGGAAGATCTTCAAGCTTCGGAGTCAGCTCGCAAACCCATCTGCCGTCGTCGAGCCGGCGGATGAAGCGGGCATATCCCTGGTTGCGCGCGACATTCAGAAATTGTTCCTGGGTGATCAGTGTCCGGAGCCGGGCAAGGTCGGCATACGTGTTGTCGCGCATTATCCCGCCCACGACCCCCGCCAGCTCACGCCACTGGCCTTCTGAAAGCGGCTCGCCGTAGCCTGCGATGGTGACCAGCAGCGCGGCGGTGGCCCCGGTGATGGTGTCCGGGAGGATCTTCTCCCCTTTGGCCCGCGAGATGATCTCGCGCCCCGTGCTGATGATGTCCGCGATACGATCCCGCCGCACTCCGATGATGTCGCGGCCACTACCAACGGTCGTGCCCTCGAGGTACCTCGGCCCTGCGTCCATTGTCAAGCCCACTATTCTAATTAACGTCTGAGTTGGACCTCGAACTTGCGCCCGAGCATGCGACCTTCCGGGCCGCGGTTCGCGAACTCGCGCAAGGAGTGGTTCGGCCGCTCGCCGCCGAGGTCGACCGCGAACACCGGTTCCCACAGGAGGCGGTCGCCGCGGCTGCGGAATCCGGGCTCATGGGGGTCCTGATCCCCCGCGAATACGGTGGCGCGGGCCTCGACGCACTGGCCTTTGCGATCTGCATCGAGGAGCTGGCCCAGGCTTGCGCATCCACCGCGGTGATCGTCGACGTCCACACCAGTGTCGGCACCGAGCCCATCCTGCTGTTCGGGGACGAGGAGCAGAAAAAACGCTGGTTGCCGCAGCTCGCCTCGGGCGAGCTCCTGTGAGCTTTCGCGCTGACAGAACCCGCCTCGGGATCCGATGCCGCGTCCCTGAAGGCCACAGCGCGCCGGAAGGGAGACGGCTACGTGCTCAACGGCACCAAGACGTTCATCACCAACGTGGGCCACGCGGGGCTGTACGTCATCTTCGCGAGGACCGGGCCGGACGAACGTGCGGCGGGCGTGACCTCGTTCCTGGTCCCGGCCGGCAGCCCCGGGCTTCGGGTGGGGCAGGTGTTCGACAAGATGGGCCTGAATGGCTCGCCTACGGGTGAGCTGGTGCTCGAAGACGTCGAAGTTCCGGCCGCCAACCGGCTCGGTGCTGAGGGCAAGGGCTTTGTCGTCGCGATGCGAGCACTCGACTCCGGACGGATCGGCATTTCGGGCCAGGGGCTGGGCATCGCCCAGGCGGCGGTCGACGAGGCTCGCACCCTGATGCGCGATGGGGGACACGATCAGGGCGACGACTTCACCCTCGCGGACATGGCCACCCGCGTCGAGTCGGCGCGACTTCTGGCGTACCAGGCGGCGTGGCTGTGCAGCCGGGGCCGGCCGTTCACCCGCCAGGCCTCGATGGCCAAGCTCCACTGCACCGACACCGCGATGCAGGTCACGATCGACGCCTTGCAGATCGCTGGGGAGGAGGGCGCACGAGCGGGGAGCCCCTTCGAGCGACATATGCGCGACGCGAAGGCGCTTCAGATCTACGAAGGCTCGAACCAGGTCCAGCGCATCGTGATCGCGCGTGAATTAGTCAACGCCGGATAATCCAGCTCGAATGGACTTCGAATTCAGTGCGGAGCAGGTCGCCATCCGGGACACGATCCGCGAGCTGGTCCAGGACCGCGTAGCGCCTCGCGCGGCGGAGATCGACCAGACAGGCGAGTATCCCAAGGACATCGAGCGGCTCTTCGCCGACAACGGCATCCTCGGCATCCCCTTCCCCGAGGAGTACGGCGGGATCTCCGGCTCGAGCGTCACCATCTGCATGGGCATAGAGGAGATTGCGAAGGCATGCGCCAGCTCGTCGCTGATCCTCGCGGTGCAGGCGCTGGGCTCCTATCCGATCCTGGTTGCCGGCTCAGAAGAGCAGAAAAAGCGACTGTGTCCGCCGCTCGCGTCAGGAGACCGGGTCGCCGCATACGCGCTGTCGGAGCCAGGCAGCGGCTCGGATGCCGCGGCCATGAAGACGCGAGCCACGAAGCACGGCAGTGATTACGTGCTCAACGGCACCAAGCAGTTCATCACTCACGGCAGCGTCGCCGGCACTCTCGTCGTATTCGCGCAGACCGACGCCAAGGAAGATCATCGCGGGATCTCAGCCTTCGTCCTCGAACGGGAGACGAGCCCCTGGAAGGTGGAGAAGCTCGAGCACAAGCTTGGAATCCGCGGCTCGCCCACGGCTCAGATCGTGCTCGAGGACGTGAAGGTACCCGCCGCGAATCGCCTCGGCGAGGAGGGCGCCGGCTTCAAGATCGCCCTCGCGGTATTGGATCGCTCGCGTCCCGGGATCGGGGCGCAGGCGCTCGGCATCGCCGAAGGTGCTTTCGACTATGCGCTCAATTACGTCAAAGAACGGCAGCAGTTCGGCCAGCCGATCGCCGCCTTCCAGGGAATCCAGTTCATGCTGGCCGACATCGCCACCCAGATCGAGGCTTCGCGGCACCTGGTCTACCGGGCAGCGACGAAGGTCGACAGCAAGGCGCCCGACCTGATGAGGGTCACCACGGATTGCGTGCAGCTGCTGGGCGGTTACGGCTACATCTCCGATTACCCTGTGGAACGGATGATGCGAGACGCCAAGATCACCCAGATCTACGAGGGCACCAACCAGATTCAGCGCGTGGTCATCGCCCGGGCGCTGCTGCGTTGAGCGCCGAGCCGCAGAGGCCGCCGCCACCTCCGCCGCCCCCTCCAGTGCCACCGTACGCGATCGCGCCGCAATACCAGCGCCCGGTATATCCGGCTCCGCCTGCCCCGGCGGGTCGAACGGAGAAGCGTGCCCTGGCGTCGCTCATCGCTTCGATCTTCGCGCTCCTGCTCGCGATGATTGGTTTCCTGCTTGGCGTCCTCGCCCTGTTGACCGGCCTGGGCGAGCTCCTGAACTTCCTGTTGCTGGGTCTGCCGGCCATGATTCTGGGCCCGGTCGCATACTTCCTCGGCAGGTCGGCGGTCGCCAGGATCGCCGCCTCGCCGCAGACCCTCGGCGGCCACAGCACGCCGGTGGCCGGCTGGGTCATGGGCGTCATCGGCACCGGCGCGGGCGCGCTCGTGTTCCTGATCTGGTTCGTCCTGGTGCTGTTGGCCAACTTCGGCCCGCCGCCGCCCTAAGCGGTGGAGCGCATCGGCGACGCGTTCGCCTGGCCTTTCCGGGATCCGGACTGGCTGAACAAGATCCTGATCATGGGGCTCATCCAGCTGATTCCGATCGTCGGCGGCATCAACGGACTCGGCTGGATGCTGGCCACGCTCGACCGCCTTCGGGCCGGTGACGAAAAGCTTCCGCCCGCGAACTTCGATTACCTGCTCCGAGGCGTGCACCTTTTCGTCGTCTACCTCGTCTACTACCTTGGCCTCGCGGTGATCGGCGCGGTGCTCTATGTCCCCGCCGTCGTGCTGCTTGCCCAGCAGGGACACGATTCGGCGAATGCGTTTTTTGTTTTACTCGGCTTTGCTTTGATGCTTCT
>VBII01000251.1 GCA_005887735.1 Chloroflexota bacterium | reverse complement strand
CTCCAGCAGCTCCGCGCACTGCGCGATGCAGTGCCGCACGCCCAGGCTGCGGATCGCGTCGTCGTCGGCCGCTCCGTCGATCTCGGCCTGCAGCGCGGCTGGCACAGTCGCCCCCGACATCGTGGTCATGACCGCCAGCGACCGGCGGCTCGGCACCGGCATCAGCCCGGGAACGATGGGCACTTTGATCCCGGCAGCCCGGGCGCGTGCGACCAGGTCAAAGTAAAACCGGTTGTCGAAGAAGAGCTGCGTGATCAGGAAATCCGCGCCCGATTCGACCTTGAGCTGCATGTAGCGGAACTCGTGCTCGAGGTCCGGACTCTCCGGGTGCTTCTCAGTGCTGCACGCGGCGCCGAGACCAAAGCGATATCCGCTTCGCCGCACGAGTGAGATCAGGTCGCTGGCGTGCGTGAGCTGCGGGTCCGCCAGGGCTCCATCCAGTTGAGGACCTGGCGCGTGCGATCCGCCGTATTGGCGCACGTGAGATGGGCCATCGCCTCGATGTGGTATTGGCGCTTGATGCGCGTGACGAGCTCGAGCGTCTTCTCGCCCGTGCGCTGGCGGTAGGTCACCGAAACCCAATCCGGCCCGTGCCCCGCAAGGGCCGCTATGGTGCGCTCGAGAACATCGACCTCAGTCTCATCGCGGGGCGCCATGAACTCGAATGAGACAGTCGGCCGGCTTCGATGAAGCATGTCGGCGATTCGCATTGGTTTCCGCGAACTTTACCTCAGGGTGCGCGCGTCTCCGACGCGGCGCGTCACGCGCTGCGAGTCGAGATGCTCGAGCAGCGCAAGCACGGGACGGCGGCTCGCCGACATTCGATCGCGGAGCTGCGCCACGGTGACCGATCCGTTTGCGGCGACGACCTCCTTGACGATCGCGACGGCCGCCTCGTACGCATCCTTGCTGAACGCGATGTCGTCGCTGACTCGCACGATGTCGCCGCGCTGAGCCAGCGCTCGGACCATCTCCTCGTCGGCGCCTGTCTGCAGCATTGCGTCCGCGAGCGATGGCGGCGCGAACCTCTGGACCTCGAGCAACCGCACAAGATTCATCGCGGGTCCATCGACCTCGATGGCGACCTGGTGCGCCGGCGCGGCAAGCGAGCCGTCCCGCTCGACGATGCGCCCGTCCTCGACCAGCCCGCGCACGACCGCGGGAAACGCCGATGCCGGCACTCCCAGCCTGCTGCGCAGCTCCTCGCGCGCCATCCCCGGCCGGAACGGATAGGCGCCGTGATACGCCTCGACCTCCTGCGCGGCCCGCGTCGCCATCGAACTCCACGCCTCATCGCTGAAGATCCAGTCGCCGAGCCTTCGGCCGTCAAGCCTGTCGATGTCGGACTCCGGCGCGAGGCTTGCCTTGAGCAGCGCGCTGACGGCGACCCCGCGCGGGTACTTGCGCAGCTCTTCCTGCAGCACGTTGCCCGCCGCTCGCCGCGCGAGTGATGCGCCAACCGCGGAGTCGTGGCGCGGATGCCTGCGCGGCGCGACGTCAACGAAGCCGCCTCCCGCAACCGTCATCGCCGGGCTCGGCACCCGCAGCACAAAACGATCGCCGGCCGCCGCTGCGATCGGTCGCGCGAGGTACAGCTGGACCCAACCTTCGCCACCCGGCGGGATCTCGTCGCCGTCGAGGACGATCACGCGACAGCCGACCTCAACGGTCCCGGTATGCACGAGCATCTCGGCGCCGTGACGGATCGGCTGCGGAGCGGAGGCCAGGACCCGGAGGCTCGCGTCGATGCGATTGGCGGGCTGCAGCGCATGCGGTGCGGCCAGCACGTCGCCTCGCTCGAGATCGCTCTTGTCGGCGCCGATGAGGTTTGCGGCCACGCGGCTTCCGGGCCCGACCTCCTCGACCTTCTCGTTGTGGCGCTGCAGCCCCCGGATGCGGACAATCCTGCCGCCCGGTACGACCTCCATCTCGTCCCCGACGCTGATCGATCCGTCTGCCAGCGTGCCGGTCACGACGGTGCCAAAGCCGCTCATGGTGAACACGCGGTCGATCGGCAGCCGCGCCCGGCCGGAGTCCACGCGACCCGCCGCCGTCTCGAGCAATGAGTCGAGCGTGGAGACCAGTTCCCGAAGGCCTTCGCCGCTGACCGAAGAGACGGCGACCACCGGCGCCATCTCCAGGGACATCCCCTTGACGGCGGCCCGGACTTCCTCCTCCACCAGGCTGCGCCACTCGTCGTCGACCAGGTCGACCTTCGTCACGACCACGATGCCGCTGCGCACGTCGAGCAGGTCGATGATGTCGAGGTGCTCGCGGGTCTGCGGCATGACGCCTTCGTCGGCAGCGACCACAAGGAGAACGGCGTCGAGACCATGGGCGCCCGCGAGCATGTTGCGCATGAAGCGCGCATGGCCTGGGACGTCGACGATGCCGATTTCCCGACCGCTCGGTAGCGTCATGTGGGCGAAACCGAGGTCGATCGTCATACCACGGCGTTTTTCCTCGGCCAGGCGGTCGGGGTCGATGCCGGTGAGGGCCGTGATCAGAGTCGACTTTCCGTGGTCGATGTGGCCCGCTGTGCCGACGACGAAGCTCATCGCTGGATGTTTCGTGCCGCGCGCTCCACGGCGTCGATCAAGGTCTCGTCCTCACCCTTCTGTACCGTACGGGGGTCCAGGCAGCACTCGTCCTTCTCTATGCGCGCGATGACAGGCGGATCACCATGGCGCAGGGCATTCGACAGGCGCGAGGCGGGACCGGTGATCGCCAGCAGGATTGTCGCTACGCCATGCTCGGGCAGCGAGCCGCCGCCCACCGCGGAAGAGCCTTCGACCAGCCTGGTTTCCACGCCGCGTTCAGCCAGCTTCACCGACCACATGGCGGCGCGGCGGCGCACATCCTCGACCGGTGCACGCAGCATGCGCTCGACCGGGAGATCGTCGGCATGGCCGGTCAGGCGCAGCCTGGAGGTCGCCTCGAGCGCCGCCAGGGTGAGCTTGTCGATCCGCATCGCCCTCGCCAACGGATGGCGCGACATCTTCCGGACAGCTTCGACGCCGCCCTCACCGCGTCCGAGCACGATCCCGGCCTGCGGCCCGCCGAGCAGCTTGTCCCCCGAGAACGTGACCACATCGGATTGCGCCAGCGATTCAGCGACCGTCGGCTCGTCGCCGACCGGCTCCGCCGCACCGCTGCCGAGGTCGTCGATCAGGAGCAGGCCGTGCCGGCGCGTTATGGCCGAGAGGTCTGCGAGCGTCGCCGATTCCGTGAAGCCGGTCACCCGAAAGTTGGACGTGTGCACCCGCAGCAGGGCCGCGGTCCGCGGGGTGATCGCCTGCTCGTAGTCGGACGCACGCGTGCGGTTGGTGGTGCCGACCTCGACCATGCGCGCCCCGGACAAGCGCATCACGTCCGGCATGCGAAACGAGCCGCCGATCTCCACCAGCTGGCCGCGCGAGACGATCACCTCTTTGCCTTTGGCCAGCGCCGTCAGAGCCAGCAGCACCGCCGCGGCGTTGTTGTTCACGACCACGGCTGCGTCGCACCCGAAAAGCGCCATCAGGAGGTCAGACACCAGAGCCGCGCGTTCGCCCCGCTTGCCGGTCTCCAGATCGAGCTCGAGGTTGCTGTAGCCCCCGGCCACCGCCAGCGCGTCGAGCGCCGCCCGGGCCAGCGGTGCGCGACCGAGGTTGGTGTGGAGGATGACACCGGTGGCATTGATCACGCGCTGCAACCTGGGCGCCACGAGGGCTCGCAGCCTCGCCGCGACGGCGTCCTCCCTCGCGCCCTCACCGGTCTCGCCCTCGCGCTCGGCCGCGATCTGCTTGCGGATCGCCTCCACCACCTGCTCCCGCCCGTACAGCTTCACGAGCTCGGCGTACGCCGGCTCGTTGACCAGGGTTCCTACTGCAGGCAGGGAGACAGCCGAGCCAGGCCGGGAATCACGTAGCCGTCGCATTCGCTCAATGAGATTAGGCTTGCGGGCTCGTAGAAGGGCGTCATCACCACCGAGAGCAGGTTGATGCCGATCAGGAACTGAAAGACCACCAGGACGATCGCGCAGCCGGCCCAGATCTCGCGGCGGCGCACGCCGACGTTGAAGAAGAAGCGCGCGTTGCGGCTCTTGAAGATGGCCTCGATGATGTTCCAGCCGTCGAGGCCGGGAATGGGAAGGAGGTTGAAGGCGAATAGCGACAGGTTCAGAAAAACGATCGCGAACACCGCTGCGAGGAGAAGTCCAGGGCCTGGGTCGAACGAAAAGGGCACCCCGACGCGGTGCAGCGCCTGGAGGATGAGGCCGAGCACGATGGCCACCGCGAGGTTGGCCGCCGGGCCGCCCAGCTCGTAAAGCACCTTCTGGCCGGTGGTGGTGATGCGGTTTGACTGCACCGGAACGCGGCGTCCCCAACCGACCAGCGCGACAGCCACGGCGATGACGCCGACCGGCTCCAGGAACCGGCGTGGCTCGGGCTTGAAGTAACCGAAGTAACGCACAGACCGGTCACCGAGAAAGTAGGCGGCTGCGGCGTGGCCCATCTCGTGGACCGGTATGGCGATGAGCACCGCCGGCACCAGGAGCAAGGCCCTGATGACGAATTGCTCGAAGTTGTTCATTCCTGGGGTCCCCGCGAAATCACAGGCTTGGCCTCAGATTTCGTGGGGCCCTCAATCGACGGGGATCTTGCTGTCGCGCTTTGTGGTCCGTCGCGTGGCCCGGGCGCGACGAACGCGTTTGGTCGCGGGCGCGGGTGCGATGCGGTTCTCGTAGATCAGCATGAGCGCCGTGATCAGCTCGCGCTGCGCATTCAGCAGGTGGACCTGCGCGGCCGGCGGCACCATCTCGGAGAGCACGTTGCTCACCCTCGAGCCAAGCTCGTTGACCAGCTCGATTACGCGCTCGCCGTCGCGGGTCATGCCTTCGTCTCTTTGGCGGTGGAGCGGGGCGCGAATCGCACGCGCAGCTCGCCGTCTTCGATCGACGCACCTGCCGTTTCACGGCGCGCCAGCACGCGAGGAAGACTGATCTCGCGCCGGTAGTTGCCCACCGTCACGTACAGCTCGCCGTTGTGGCGGCTCAGGTCCACCGCCGACTTGTCGACGAACGGAACCTTCAACGCAAGCACGTAGTCGCTGCCCTGCTTGTCGATGCGCTGCGAGTTGGACGTCGCAAAACGACGCGACGGATCCTCTTCTCCATAGATGGCCTCCGCCATGCGCGCCAGCATCTTCTCCCCCACCACTTCACTGTCGAACAGCGGCACATTGAAGATCGGGATGCCCGCGAAAGACTGCTCTACCTCGAGCCGGTAACGCTGGTGGATGCGCTGCCACTTCTGAAACAGCTCATCGTGGAGGTCGCCTGGTAGCAGCCTGTTCACAATCACCGCGTCGGTGACATAACCGAAGAGGCTGAGGTAGGTGTATGCACGCTTGGCCTCTTTTACGACCATCTTCTCCAGGTTCAACACGATCCGAACCGTCGTGATCTCAGGGTCGGTGAGCACCTTGCGCATGCCGTCGAGGTCCATGAGCAGGTCTTTCAGCGAGGCATAGACCTCGTCAGACGGCAGAGGCATACCCATCAGCGGCTGCAGCACCGGGCGGGCCACCCGCATGGCGCGGCGCGACCAGGGATAGATCTTGTCCAGCCACCATCTGGCGGCGTCCGGGAAGGTGAGCAGCTGCAGCGTCTCGCCGGTCGGGGCGCAGTCGACGATCAAGACGTCATGCTCGGCGCGCTGCGCATAGTGCTTGATCCACATCAAAGAGGCGACCTCATCCATACCAGGAGGACTGGCCACCTCATCGGCCAGGACTTCGTCCAGTCCCTGGGTCGAGAAGACCTCGACCGCGTATTCGTGCAGCTTGGCCCAGTGGCGCTGCATCTCATGGAGCGAAGAAACCTCGTGCGCCCAGAGGTTGTCCGCCACCTTGGTGGCCTCCGCGCCCAGCTCGACGTCGAAAGAGTCGCCAAGCGAGTGCGCAGGGTCGGTGCTCATCACCACTGTCCGGTAGCCGGCGGCGGCGCAGCGAACGGCCGTCGCCGCGGCGACCGAGGTCTTGCCGACGCCACCCTTACCGGTGAAGAGGACTACCCGCACCCGGTGAGTTTACGGTCGGTTCTGCTCGGCCCGTTGGGCTGCGTCCCTCGCCGCGTCATCCGCCATGTGACCCCCGACCAACGATTCGACGTGGCGAAGGATCTGGATCGTCACCTCTGTGTTGTGCTCGATCGCCTTGAGGATCTGGACATTCTGCCTGTCCGCCTTGTCGGCCTCGTGCGCGGCGTGCTCGAGGGTAAGACGGTCCTTCTGGGCCTGGCGGTTGCCGGCCAGCAGGAGCACCGGGCCGGTGTAAGCGGCCTGGATCGAAAAGAGCAGGTTCAGAAGGATGAACGGCTTCGGATCGAAGTGAAAGAAGAGGATCGCGTTGCCCACCATCCAGGCGGCGACCATGAAGGTCTGGACGATCAGGAACGGCCAGGAACCGATGCCGAACGAGATCTTGTCCGCCAGCCGTTCGCCAAACGTGGCCTCTTCGTGGTGGACGACGTTGACCGGATGCTTGTGGTCCCCGGAGACAAGCTTGTGCCGGCGCAGGGTCTCTTTGAGCGCGGCATGACCGGTGTCGCTCGTGCGAACAGACATGGAGCGGCTGAAACTCTAGGGTTTGGGCACGGCTGTTGTCTCGGAATTGGCCAAAGGCTTCGCGCTCCCCGGCAGGCGGGGCGGGAAAATTACTTGACGATCAGCGGTACGAGGACCGATCCGATTCCAAGCAGGACCACCATCGACGCACCGACGACCAGAAGCCTTACCAGGTCCTTGGTGAAGTACGGCACGCGGTCAAGCGGGATCGACGGATCGGTGGACTCGACGGTGAAGCGGCCGCCGCGCCCCTTGATGATCTGGTTGCGCGCACCCAGCGACAGCTCCACGGATCGGACCAGGGCCTGGTCGCCGCCGACGCGTGCCTGGGAGACGCTGCGGACGGCG
>VBII01000254.1 GCA_005887735.1 Chloroflexota bacterium | reverse complement strand
CGCGGCTTTGCGCCCGGAGACTTGCAGGTTGAAGAGCGTCGAGTACAGCAGCTCGATCGGATGCAGGCGCCCGGTGTCGAGGTCGATCCGGCCGAGCTTCGCGCCGCTCTTCTCCGAATAGATGCACACGAGCTCGTCGGGACCGCTGAAGTCGTAGAAGCGCATGCCGAAGACCCACTGCGGCGAGCCGAACTCCGCGGCGCGGTGGCACACGGGCTCGTCGCCCTCGCCGCGCGACCGGT
>VBII01000253.1:2155-2648 GCA_005887735.1 Chloroflexota bacterium | reverse complement strand
GCGCACCGCGAAGACGCGCTCGCGCCGCGCGTCGACAAGCATGTCGGAGTGGCGGATGTCCTTGGCCGGCGTGATCGGCTGCGGAGCGCCGTCGCGGTCCTGTCGGTAGAGCCGCTGGTCTGAATAGTTGGTGAAGTAGACCGTTCCGTCCTTGACCGCGTAATGGCCGCCGCCGTACTCGTGGACCCGGGTGCGGGCGTTGAACCCCGGCGGTGTGACGTCGCTCGTGGTGCCGTCGGCGCCGCGCCGGCAGACCACGATCCGCCCTCCCTCGTAGGGACGCAGCTCCGACCAGTACAGGTCGCCGCCGTCCCAGCGCAGCATCTGGTTGCGCATCTGGACTGTGCCCTTGAGCAGGAGGTCCGGCGAGATGGGCGAAGCCCAGGAACCGTAAGGAGATGTCGTGCGCCCTGTCACCGGACTACTGTATTACCGGCCAATCAAGGCCGCGAATAAGCATGAGAAACGCGCTGCTGGTGGTCGACGTGCAGGT
>VBII01000253.1:0-2114 GCA_005887735.1 Chloroflexota bacterium | reverse complement strand
CAAGTCCGAGTACCAGTTCGTGGTCGCGTCCCGCGACTATCACGAGTCGGCTCCCGACCACATCTCAGATAAACCCGACTACATCAACACGTGGCCGCCGCACTGCATGGTCGGGACGCCGGGCGCGGCATTCGTGCCGTCGATTCAGAACCTCGTGCGCGAGAAGTACATCGAGACCGTCGTCACCAAGGGCCGTACCGCCGCGGCGTACTCGGCGTTCGACGGCTTCGACGTGCGCGGGCACCGCCTGCTCGACGTGCTGAAGGAGAACCGCGTCGACCACGTCGACGTGTGCGGGATCGCCACCGATTACTGCGTCCGGGCAAGCGCGCTGGACGCGCGCAAGAACGAGTTCCAGGTCCGAGTCCTGGTCAACCTGTGCGCCGCCGTGAACGAAGCAACAGGCCAGCAAGCCCTGGAAGAAATGAAAGCCGCGGGAATTCAGCTGCAAGCAGCCACAGCGCCGTAGCCATTTTCCCTCTCCCCACAGGGGAGAGGGAGACCACGCTATTGTCGCGCAGCCAGGAGGGCCTCGAGCTTGTGCAGCTCGCTCTCGCGACCCATGGTTGCGAGCTGGGTCCACCGCTCGTCATGCATCGCGTCGAAGGTCAGCACGACACGCACGCCATCTTCGACCTCGTGCAGCTCGATGAGCGTCTCGACTCTGTACGGCTCGACGCCCGGGACGAAATCGGCCACGTCGTCATAGGCCAGGCGGCGCGGCGGGTCGACCTCCCTGTACGTGAGCTTGTGCTCGGTCATCAGAGGCATGCCCGCCTGCGCCATGAACTCGATCTGATCCGGGCCGGTCGCGCTCATCGCGTAAGACAGCTCGCCGCCGGGCCGGAGGTCCAGGTCGCGCACCGCGACGCTGAAACCATCCGGACCCCACCACGATTCGATTCCTTCTTTCGTCGTCCACAGCTCCCAAACCTCGTCGATCGAGGCGCGGAAAGTGCGCTCGACGGTCAGCTTGGGCCGGTCGATCACCCGACGCGTGTGCCCCGGTAAGCGCGCTGCAGCGCGGCACCTCGGGCACGACCTGCCACGACAGGCCGAAGCGGTCCTTGCACCAGCCGCATGGACCTTCCTCCCCACCGTTGGCGGTGAAAGCGTTCCAGTACTTGTCCACCTCCGCCTGGTCCTTGCACGTGACCATCAGCGAGAAGCCTTCAGTGAACTTGAACGTCGGGCCGCCGTCAAACGCGAGGTACTCGCGTCCATCGAGCTGAAACGTCGCACCAAGCACCTGGCCCTTGGTGACCGGTCCGTTGTCGGCCTCGGCGCGCTGGATGCTCAGCACCTTCGAGTTGGGAAACAGCGAAACGTAGAAGTCGATCGCCTCCTCGGCACGGTCGGCATAGACGATGCACGGCTTGATCATCGTGATTTCTCCTTCCTATTTTTGTCGCGCCTGCGCTTTTCGAGCGCGGCGCCAAACCTGTCGAGACGCCCCTCCCAGATCGCACGGTATCCCGTGACAAACTCGGAAAGCTCGCGGAACGGCTCCGGACGCAGGGCGTAGAGCCTGCGCCGGCCTTCGGGCCGGACGGTTACGAAATCGGCGTCCTGCAGGATCGCCAACTGCCGCGACACGCCGGGCTGCGTCGAGTCGGGTCGGCCAGGATCTGGAAAACGTCGGGCACATCGATATATTACTGCAGCAACATATCTCGTGTCAACAATATGTCACGAGGAGCGGACGCGATCGAGCTTGCGCAGCTCAGGCAGCAGGTCGGCGATCTTCTCGGCCAGGCCCACGGGGTCCTCGCCGCGCAGGTAGATCACCTGCTCGGTCACACCGAGCTCGAGGTACCGGCCCGACAGCTCCACAAGCTCGTTGCGGTCCTTGCCGTCCCATCCGTACTGCAGCGAGCGGCGGATGTCGGACGGATTGCGTCCGACGGCGTGGCAGGTCTCGTCGAACTTGCGGACCAGCGGAGCGACGAACTCGACGTCGCCACCCGAGATGTTCCACACGTCGGCGTGACGTGCGGTCAATTTGAGCGTCGTGTCACCCTGCGCGCCGATCCAGATGGGCGGGTACGGCTTCTGGATCGGCTTGGGGTTGGCGATGGCGTCGGTCATCTTGTAGTAGCGGCCATCGAAGTTCG
>VBII01000252.1 GCA_005887735.1 Chloroflexota bacterium | reverse complement strand
TAGGCGAAAACCCATCCTTATATGTGGAGGCAGCGCCGTGGAGGCCACGATCGACGATTTCCAGCGACTCGACATGAGGGTCGGGAGGATCGTCGAGGTCGATGAGCTGCCCGAGGCAAGGAAACCTTCCTATCGCCTGACGATCGACTTCGGGCCGCTTGGCGTGCGTCGCTCAGTAGCGGCCGCGAAGACGGGTTACAGCCGAGAGCACCTATTGAACCGACAGGTCGTGTGCGTGTTCAACCTGCCGCCTCGCCGGGTGGCCGGGGTCAGCTCGGAGGTGCTCGTGCTGGCCGCGACGGAGGCCGACGGAACCCTCCGCCTGCTCCAGCCCGACCGACCGGCCGAACTCGGAAGCAAGATCACGTGAATTCCGGTACCTCAAATGAACGATGACAGGGCCCATCGGCCGGAACTAGGGTTCCGCCGTGGCTCTGAAAATCCGCGTCTTGGCGTCCCATGGGCCGCTCCGCCGGGGTACGGTGCCGCCTCTCGTCTACCGGGCCGAGGCTTACGAGGAGGCCGACCGGTTTCGTGAGCGCATGTGGGGATGCGCCCACGACCACGAGAGCGTCGAGCATGCGTTCAACTGCGGTGTGGAGTGGCTCAACGACCAATCCGACGAAACAGCGGTCCAGATGGCCTGATCGTTTCCGCCGCTAAAATCGCTTTGATGCAGACCGCGACCACAACGACTCCGCACGCTTTCGGTGAGCTCGAACAATACCGTGGCGAGCTGACCGCGTACTGCTATCGGATGCTCGGCTCCCCGTTCGACGCCGAGGACGCGGTGCAGGACGCTTTCGTCCGGGCGTGGCGCAGCCGAGACCGTTTCGAAGGACGCTCTGCGATGCGCTCGTGGCTTTACCGGATCGCCACCAACGTCTGCCTGGACATGCTCAAAGGCAAGGAGCGGCGGGCCAGGCCGATGGACCTGGGCCCCGCATGCGAGCCGATCGAGTCGAACCTCAATGTGCCCGCCGAGATCACCTGGCTGGAACCGATTCCGCTCCACCTCATCGCACCCGAGCGCGACCCCGCGGAGGTGGCGATCGCCAACGAGTCGATCCGCCTCGCCTTCGTTGCGGCGCTGCAGCACCTGCCAGCGCGGCAGCGCGCCGTGCTCATCCTCCGCGAGGTGCTCGACTGGCAGGCGACCGAGGTGGCGGAGCTGCTCGACACCTCCGTCGCGTCGGTCAACAGTGCTCTCCAGCGCGCCCGCGCGACCATGGGAAAGGCGAACAGCGACGCAGGTTCGGAACAACGCAACCAGCCGCTGAGCGCTGCCGACCGGGCGATGCTCGAACGCTACGTATCCGCCTTCGAGCGCTACGACGTCAACGCGCTCACTTCATTGATTCGCGAAGACGCCACTCAGTCCATGCCGCCCTATGACATGTGGCTGAGCGGACGCGACGACGTCCTGGCGTGGTGGTTTGGCCCAGGTATCGGCTGCAGGGGGTCGCGCGTGATTCCGACACTCAGCGCCAACGGGATGCCCACCTTTGGCCAGTACAAGCCGAGCCCGAACGGAGGCCATGACCCGTGGGCCCTCCAGGTGCTCGAGCTTTCAGACGGGCGGATCGGCGAGTTCACCTTCTTCCTCGACACCGCGAAGCTCTTCCCTCTCTTCGGCCTGCCCCTTCACCTCGACGCCTAATACCCCGGCCAAGCCGGCCAGGTCGATCAGCTCCGCCAGCTCTGGGCTCGGGCTCGCCAGACACAGCTCCCGGCCGCCTCGCCGGAGGCCGAGCTTGAGCCTGGCAAGGTATTCGATCGCGGCCACGCTGGGATGCTGGATCCGGGCGCAGCTCAAGATGACCGTTCCGGGCGCCATCGAAATACAGACGGAATAACGGGGCTCAACTCATCGGTTGCGGACCGATGAGTCATGGGGATTTTGACCGTCTGAATGAGCATGAAGAACTCACGCTGGCTTTCACTGATCGTTCTGTGCACAGGTTTTCTCCTGATCGTCGTCGACATGACGATCGTCAACGTTGCGCTGCCGTCCATTCAGAAGGACCTCGGCTTCTCGCAGTCGGGGCTGGCGTGGGTCATCAACGCGTACCTCATCGCTTTCGGCGGCCTGCTCTTGCTTGCCGGCCGGGTCGGTGACCTGGTCGGGCGCAAGCGGGTCTTTCTCGCGGGTCTCGCGATCTTCACCGCGGCATCATTGCTGTGCGGCCTTTCCTTCGCGCAGCCGATGCTGATCGCAGCGCGATTCATCCAGGGCATCGGCGGCGCCGTGAGCTCGGCTGTGATCCTGGCCATGGTCGTCACGCTGTTTCCCGAACCGCTCGAGCGCGCGAAGGCGTTCGGTGTCTTCAGCTTCATCGCGTCGGCCGGTGCAGCCGTCGGCCTCCTCGCCGGTGGTCTCATCACCGCGGCGGTCAGCTGGCACTGGATCTTTTTTGTCAACCTGCCGATCGGCATCCTCACGGCTGTGCTCGCGATGCGCTTGCTCGAGTCGGACCGCGGAATCGGTCTCGGCCGGGGAGCCGACGTTCTCGGCGCGATCTTGGTCACGGGCGCCCTGATGCTCAGCGTGTACACGATCGTCCAGACGTCCGACCACGGCCTTGCCTCGCCACGCACCATCGCCCTCGGCGCTGTTGCGATCGCCCTCCTGGCCGCATTCGTCGTGCGCCAGGCGCGCGGGCGAAACCCGATCCTTCCGCTTCGCATCTTTCGCTCGCGCAAGGTCGCCGGAGCGAACATCGTGCAGGCACTCATGAACACGGCATTCATCGGCTTCTTCTTCCTCGGCTCGCTCGACCTCGAGCGTGTCCTGGGCTACGGTCCGATGGCGATTGGGCTGGCCTTCCTGCCCGTCGCGGTCGTGATGGCGCTGTTCTCGATCCGATTCTCG
The DNA here is from genome assembly GCA_005887735.1 of Chloroflexota bacterium. Taxonomy (GTDB): domain Bacteria; phylum Chloroflexota; class Dormibacteria; order Dormibacterales; family Dormibacteraceae; genus 40CM-4-65-16. Next base: position 1,920 of record VBII01000252.1, on the reverse strand, counting down.
GCCCAGCTGATCGCCCGGTTCGGAGCCGGCGCGATGCTCGGAGCAGGGCTTGTCACGGCGCTGGTCGCGCTGGTCATGGTCGGCCTCGGCCCGACCAGTGCCAACTACTTCGCATACCTGTTGACGCCGATGGTTCTCTTTGGCTTGGGTGGCGGACTTGCGTTCCCGGCGTTGACGATGATCGCCATGGCCGATGTCTCGCCTGGCGAAGCCGGCCTTGCCTCGGGACTCCTGAACACGACCGGACAGGTGGGCGGCGCGTTGGGGCTCGCGGTTCTGGCCACTGTGGCTGGCGGACGAACCCTGGACCTGGTCCGCAGCGGTATCGATGGACAGGCCGCGCTTGCAGGCGGATACCACTTTGCATGGCTGATTGGCGCGGGCATCATCGCGGTCACGATCGCGGTGGCGGCGGCGCTTCTCCGCTCGCAGCCACAGGCCGCAGTCGAGTCGGCCCTCGCTGAGTGCGAGGCGGCGGCATGACGAACCAACCGCGAAATCCCGAAACGATTCACCCACCGGTCGGCGTGTACAGCCACCAGATCGAGGTTGGGGGCTCTCCGCGGTGGCTGGTCATGGCGGGACAGCTAGGTCGCACGCAGGTGGGAACCGTGCCCGACGACCCGATCGAGCAGGTCGAGCTCGCGCTCGAGAACGTGCGGCGCAACCTTGAAGCCGCCGGGATGGCGATTACCGACCTGGTCAAGGTGACCTGGTACCTGGTCGGCGACATCGATGCTCGCCGCCGCCGGGAGGTCACGTCTGCGTGGTTGAACGGCCACACTCCCTGCTCGACGCTGGTCTATGTCGCCGCCCTGGCGGCTCCCGAGTATCGCGTGGAAGTCGACGCCTGGGCCTGCCAGGCCTGAGCCCCTCCGGCGCCTGCGCCGCAACCTCGCCTTAAATGGGGAGGACTAAGGCAGCGCCGCGGTGGGTGACCTGAGTTACGTTGGTGGGACAGAGCGATGGGCGAGGACGACGACATCTACTTCTCGGTCCCGGGGGTCGCAACAGTCAGGTGGGACGGTCCCCACTCGACTGTCTTCGTGGAGTGGGACGGATGGGCCAACACCGCTGAATTCAGCGGTCTTCTCGACGCCGAGGTCAAGGCTCTGGCGGAGCATGCGTGCCCGCGTCTCCTGGCCGATTGTCGGCGCCAGCGGATCTTGAATCCGGCGGACCAGGAACGTGCCAATCGGGAGTGGGTCCCGAAGGTTCTCGAAGCTGGACTACAGCGGTTCGCCATCGTGCTGCCCGAAAGCGAGATCGCGGCGGGGCACCTTCGCGAGCGCCTCGACAAGGTGCCGCAAACGGCGATGCAGATCGCCTACTTCGCCTCGGTCGAAGAGGCGAGGGAGTGGCTCGGCAAGTAGAGGCACCGCCGAAGGGCAAGGCTTCTCTTTTCGACCTCAACGTCGAAAAGATCCTCGACCACTGGGGCGTACCCGAGGCCGCCCGCGAGGTCATCGCCAACGCCCTCGATGAGCAGGCGCTGAGCGGCAGCGCCGAACTTCAGATCGTGAAGCGCCGCGACGGATGGCACATCACCGACTTTGGCCGCGGCCTCCGCTACCAGCACCTGACACAGAACGAGAACCCCGAGAAGAGGCGCCGCTCTGATCTTGTGGTCGGCAAGTTCGGAGTCGGGCTCAAGGACGCGCTGGCGACCTTTCACCGGCGCGGCGTCGAGGTGCGAGTCCGCAGCCCGCACGGCGACATCACTTTGCGGCGAGCCGCCAAGACCAACTTCGCCGACGTCAAGACCCTTCACGCCGCGATCACGCCACCTTCCGAGCCGAGGCGGCGCGGCACCGACTTCACTTTGGGCGGGCTGTCCGACTCCGACATGGCTGCCGCGAGGGATTACTTCTTGCGTTTTGCCGGCGACGAGGAGCTCGAGCGCACGGAGCTCGGCAGCAT
>VBII01000046.1:3338-3891 GCA_005887735.1 Chloroflexota bacterium | reverse complement strand
GCAAACCGAGCGCCGTCTTGTTGGCTTCGGGGATTGCGATGTTGGCGAAGAGGCGGAACACGACCAGGATGCCGCCGGTGAACAGGATCTTGTTCCGCAGCTCGGGCAGGCGGATCGAGTTGATGAGCGCCTCGAGGAGGTTCATCGGCTATTCCGTGCTGGCGGTTTGGGTCTCCCCATCCCCCGGCTCCGCCGGGGACTTCCCCGCCAGCGGGGAAGACGGAGGGGTGGCCTCCTCGACTGCGGCCGGTGGGGCGCTCTTTTTCTCACGCGGGGGTTTCGCTGCGGCGACGGGGGCCGGCTCGGGCAGCGCTTTGGGGGCCTTGGCAGCCGTTCGCCTGGGTCCGATCTTGCGCGGCTCGCCGAGGACCTTGACGGAACCGCCGGCCTTCTCGATGGTTTCGCGGGCGCTCGTGGTGAAGGCATGGGCTTCGACGGTCAGTTTGCGCTTCAAGCGGCCGGTGCCCAAAATCTTGATCTCCTTGCCCGCGTGGATGAGCCCGGCCTCCAGCAGGGTTTCGGCGTTGACGGTGGCGCCGTCCGCGAACCGGCT
>VBII01000046.1:0-3331 GCA_005887735.1 Chloroflexota bacterium | reverse complement strand
TTGAAGCCGGGCAGCTTGGGGATGCGCTGTGCGAACGGCATCTGGCCGCCCTCGAAACCGAGGCGGAAACCTTCGCTGCGCGCGTTCTGACCCTTCTGGCCGCGACCTGAGGTCTTGCCCCGGCCGGATCCCGTGCCCCGGCCGATGCGCCGCGACTTGCGGTGAGCGCCGGGGGACGGTTTCAACTCGTGGAGGTACACGGTTTAGTGACCCCTGTGATGCTTCTTGGTCGAGCGGGCGCGCCAGATCTTGTACCGGCTGCGTTTGGGTCGCACGTAGGGCTGGCCTTCCACCGCGACGAGGAAATCCACCCGCCTCAGCATGCCGCGCACTGCCGGGTTGTCCGGCAGCTCGCGGGTCTGGTTCATGCGCCGAAACCCGAGCGACTCGACGGTCGCGCGGATCTGCGGCTTGGCGCCGATGGGGCTTTTCACCAGCGTGGCCTTGATCGTTTCGGCCCCTCCGGCGGTTCCCGCCACCTCCCCACTTCGTGGGGAGGAGCCCTTCTTGATTGTGTCAGCCACGTGCCCCTCCGGCGCCTGGTGCTGTCGTGGCCCCCTCACCCTGACCCTCTCCCCTGGGGGGAGAGGGAAGATAGGCGGCGGCGAGGCGCTTGCCCACCATCTGCTCCACGTCCTTGCCGCGCAGATCCGCGACCTGGGCCGCCGTCTTCAGCGTCTGCAGGGCCGCGAGGGTCGCTCGCACCGTGTTGATCGGGTTGTTGGTGCCGTGCGACTTGGTGAGGATGTCCTTGATGCCGGCGGTCTCGATGACCGCACGCATCGCACCGCCTGAGATGACGCCGGTGCCTGGAGCCGCCGGCTTGAGCATGATGCGCGCGGCTCCCCACTTGTACTCGACCGCGTGGGGAATCGTCGTGCCGACCATCGGCACCGTGATCATGTTGCGTTTGGCGACCTCCATCCCTTTGCGGATGGCCTCGGTCACCTCACGCGCCTTGCCGATTCCGGCGCCGACGCGGCCGTTCATGTCGCCGACGACGATGAGGGCGCTGAAGGAGAACTTCCGCCCGCCCTTCACGACCTTGGCGACGCGGTTGACGCGGACCACGCGGTCGGCGAGCTCGGACCGTTCTCCGCTCGAGTGTGGATACCGGCCGCCCATGTTTCTGCTCAAAATTCCAAACCTGCCTCGCGAGCCGCGTCGGCCAGCGCTTTGATCCTGCCGTGGTAGAGAAAGCCGCCGCGGTCGAAAACCACCGAGCTCACGCCCGCGGCCTTGGCCTTCGCGGCGATCGCCTTGCCAACCTCCGCCGCCTCGGTCATCCCGTTGCCCTTCACCTTCATGTCGACGGTGGAGGCGGCCGCCATCGTGCGGCTGGCTCCGTCATCGATCAGCTGCGCGTACACGTGGTTCAGGCTGCGGAACACCGCCAGCCGCGGCCGCTGAGGAGTGCCGGCGACGTGCACGCGCACCCTCCTGTGGCGCTTGGAGCGGTTGACCTTGCGGTCCGGTCGCTTGATCATGCGGTGGCCTTGGCCCCCTTGCCCGCCTTGCCTGGCTTGCGCCGGATCTTCTCGCCGGCGTACTTGACGCCCTTGCCCTTGTAGGGCTCGGGCGGGCGCAGGCCACGCAGGTTGGCGGCGACCTGGCCGACGTCCTCGATCGAGATGCCGTTCACCGAGAACTTGGTCGGATCCTGGACGTCGATGGTGATGCCCTGGGGCGGCTTGAACCGGATCGGGTGCGAGTAGCCGAGGTTCAGGACGAGCTCCTCGCCCTGCTTGGCGACCCGGTAGCCGACGCCGACCAGCTCGAGCTGCTTGGTGAAACCCTTGTCGACCCCCGCGACCATGTTTGCGACCAGGCTGCGGACCAGGCCGTGCAGCGCGCGGTGGCGGAAATCGTCGGACGGCCGCTCGAAGATCAGCTCGCCGTCGACCTGCTTGACCGCAATGTCGGACGGCAGGGTGCGCTCGAGCTGCCCCTTCGGACCCTCGACCTTCACGTGGCCCGGCTCGAGGGTGACCTTCACCGACTTCGGCACCGGGACCGGCAGGCGAGGACTTCGCCGCCCAGGCCCTGGCGCAGCGCTTGCCTTCCGCTCATGACGCCCTCAGCGGTGCTGAGGACTGCGATGCCGAGACCTCCGAGGACCCTCGGGATCTCGGTCTTGCGCGCGTAGACGCGCAGTCCGGGGCGGCTGATCCTCTTCACTCCCGAGATCACCCGGGTGCGATCCGGGCGGGACTTGAAGATGATACGCATGGTCTGCGTGGTGCCGTCGGCCTCCACGTCATACCCCGCGATGTAGCCCTCGTCTTTCAAGACCCGCGCGATCTCGAGCTTGAGCCGCGACGCGGGAACCTTCACCTCGGGGTGCCGAGCCGCGTTGGAGTTGCGGATGCGCGTGAGCGCGCCGGCTTTGGCGACTGCAGTGGCCATCATCACCAGCTCGACTTCGTGACCCCGGGGACGCGTCCCTCGGAGGCCAGCTCTCTGAAACAGATGCGGCACATGCCGAACTTGCGCAGGAACGCGCGCGGCCGCCCGCAGATGCGGCAGCGATTGTGAAAACGCACCTTGAACTTCGGTGCTGCAAGGTCTCGCTTCCAGCGCTCGATCGATGATTTCTTCGCCAAGCTCTCTCCCCTCTACCTCTTTCTAAATGGCATTCCGAGTTTGGTCAGGAGGCTGCGCGCCTCGTCGTCGGTGCGGGCGGTGGTGATGATCGACACCTCGAGCCCACGCAGCTTGTCGATCTTGTCGTAATCGATCTCGGGAAACACGACCTGCTCGCGCATGCCGAGCGAGTAGTTGCCTCGGCCGTCGAATCCTTCCGGGTTGACGCCGCGGAAGTCGCGGATGCGGGGCAGCGCCACGTTCAGCAGCTTGTCCAGGAAGTACCACATGCGGCGGCCGCGCAGCGTGGTCTTGATGCCGACGGTCTGGCCCGCGCGCAGCTTGAAGGCGGCGACGGACTTCTTGGCCTTGATCAGCTGCGGCTTCTGGCCTGTGATGGTGACCACGTCGCCGACCGCGGCGTCGAGCGCCTTGTCGTTGTCCTTGGCCTCGCCGATGCCGATGTTGACGACAATCTTGTCCACCCTCGGCACCTGCATCACGTTGCCGTAGTCGAACTCCTTGGTCAGCTGCGGCATCACGGTCTGCCGGTAAGTGGTGAGCATCCGCGGCGGAGCCTCGGACTTCGTGCCGGGGGCCTTCGGCGCCTGGTCCTTCTTCGGTTGCTGCTTGGCCTTGGCCACCCCTACTGGGCCTCCGTCTTGCGCACGCGTTCGTACGGCTCACTGCAGTGGCGGCAAACCAGCGCCCGAGCGCCCGACTCGAGCACGATGTGCTTGGTGCGAGT
>VBII01000250.1 GCA_005887735.1 Chloroflexota bacterium | reverse complement strand
CACCTCAGCCTCTATGACTGGATCGAGAGCCGCGTGCCGGGCGGTCACACCAGCCCGATGGGCCGCCTGCTCGACGTCGCGTACAACATCGAGTACGGCAACGTCACGCAGGAGCAGAGCTCGCTGAACCTGATCTACCTGCTCGGCTTCCAGCCCGTGCCGGGCAACTTCCGGGTCTTCGGCGCGTCTGACGAGCGTTACCACATAGCGGGCGGCAACGAGCAGCTGCCTCAGGCCATCGCGGCGGCGCTTTCACCGGGGACCGTGCAGCTGAACACGGCGCTTACTGGCATCGTCCACAACGCCGACAAGTCGTACACCCTGAGCCTGAAGGCCGGAAATGTCAAAACGTCGAAGACGTTCGACCGGGTCATCGTCGCCATCCCGTTCTCCGTGCTGCGAGGGATCCTCACCTCCGACGCCGCGTATCGCGCCGCAGACTTCACGCCGCTCAAGCAGACGGCCATCACCCTGCTCGGCTACGGGAAGAACGCCAAACTGCAGCTGCAGTTCAACTCGCGCTACTGGAACTCGTCAGGTCCGTGGGGCGTCGGCAACGGCAGCACGTATTCCGACACCGGGTACCAGAACACCTGGGACGTGACGCGCGCCCAGGACGGCGCGACCGGGATCCTCGTCGATTACACGGGCGGCGGTGTGCCGCTTGCTTCGTTCTCAGGCAATGCCTCGGACCCCCAGGTCGCCTGCCGGTTCGCGAAGACCTTCCTCGGCCAGCTCGAACCGGTCTTTCCCGGCATTAGCCAGCAATGGAACGGCCGCGCGACGCTCGACGTGCCGCTCACGAATCCGTTTCTTCTCGGCTCGTACTCTTACTGGCAGGTCGGCCAGTACACGCAGTTCAGCGGATACGAAGGGGCGCGGCAGCCCGATCCCGTAATGGGCAAGTGCCACTTTGCCGGCGAGCACTGCTCCACGAATTTCCAGGGCTTCATGGAGGGCGGAGCCGAAGAAGGCGCTCGCGCCGCGGGCGAGATCTTGAGCGACTACAAGGCGGGCATCTTTCCCTAAAGGCCGGCTGACTGCACGCGGTCCGGGATGCGGAGCGACATGGCGCCCCACGCCATCGCTGCCGCGGCGGCGATGCCGGGGACGAACGCGAAGAGCGCCTTGCCCGAGGCATCCCACAACGCGCCCGCGAGCAGCGGTACGACGAAGGCGGTCGCGTACTGGAGGGTGAAGATTGCGGCGCTCATGCGCGCCACGTCTCCCGCCGGCGCCACCCGTGGCGGCAGGCTCAACACCACCACGAATGCCAGCGCGGTCGAAAAGCCGAGGACAAACGCCCATCCGAGCACGCCGGCCCCGGGCGTCAGGACGAGACCGAGCTGGGCCACGGCCATGATCGCGGCCGAGCCGATGAAGCCGGCCCGGCCCGTCAGCAGCCGCGGCCACAAAGCAACCGTCGGCGCGGTGAGCAGCTGCGATCCGTTGAGCAGCGCGAGCGTGGGGGAGATGAGGTTGTGGCGTCCGGTCTGGTCGAGAAAGTCGGGGATGTAAGCGTTGGCCCCGAAGTAGGCGGCCGACGCCATGCCCATCACGATCCCGATGCGGATGGCCTGGCCCTGCCGCCAGTCCGGCCACCAGCGCGAAGGCGCCGCGACCCGAGAGGCTCGCTTGGGCGCAGCCAACCCGATCGTGATGGTGCTGAGGGCGACCAGCACAGACCATGTCGCGAGCGCCCACCGCCAGTCGCCGTGCGTTAGGGGCAGCACGCCGAACGGTGTCGTCAGCACCGTCGGCAGGGTTTCGCCGATCAGGATGCCGTTGCTGTAGACGGCCGTCGCGATGGCGATCCGGCGAGGAAACCATTCCCGCACGAGCGCAGGAAACGCGGGCTGTGTCACGGCGACGCCGACGCCCATCAGGAATGTGGCGCTGAACAGGACCGGGGCGCTAGGGCCGAATCCACGCAGAGCACCGAACAAGGCGATCGCGCCAAGACCTGTAACCAGCGCTCCGCGGATACCGAGCTTCGCGATCAGCAGAGAGCCTGGTACGGCCGCGATCGCGAGCAGCAGCACCGGGCCTGAGACGAAAGCACCGACGGCTTTTTCATCGAGGTGCAGCTCCCGGTGGATGAGCGGAATGAGGGGAGGCACCGCGAGCATGGTCAGCCGCAGGTCGATGCCGCCCAGCCAGAGCATCAGCAGGCGCACCCAATCGGCGCGGGTCAGCCTCAAGCTGTCGCGCTCCGATCGCCCATACTGGTGGCCGTGGCCGGGCTACTTATCGTCACTGCCGCCGGACCAGAGGATCCGACACGCGCGAGCGTGCCATTCCACATCGCGGTCAATGGCGCAAAGCCGGCCGGCACCGAGGTCGCGGTGGCGCTGGCGGGCGACTCCGCCGAGCTCGTCAAGCCAGACGTGATCGCCAACGTATTCGGTCTCGGCGTGCCGCCGCTGCGCGATCTGCTCGACAAATGCCTCGATCAGGAAGTCCCGGTCTACGTTTGAAAAGGGTGTGCTGAGGCCCGTGGGGTCTTGCCGGAGATGCTCACCCCGAACATGAAGTACATCTCGCCTCCGGATCTGGTGCGGCTGACCATGGAGGCCGACAAAGTCCTCAGCTTCTAGTGGCGCCGATTGCCGCGAGCGCGCTGGGATTCTCGAGCGACGACAGGTCTCCCGGATCCTTGCCGGTGTAGACGGACTTCACGACCCGGCGCAGGATCTTGGCGTTGCGCGTGCGCGGCAGGTCGTCCACGAAGTGCACGGCTTTGGGTCGCAGCGGCTTGCCCAACGCGACGGCCACGAGGTCCTGTAGCTCGCGGGCCAGCTCCTCGCCGGCGACCTGATTGGGCCGCAGGATGACGAAACACACCAGCGCCTCGCCCTTGAGCTCATCGGGCACGCCGATCGCGGCCGCCTCAGCGACCGCTGCATGTCCCACCAGCACCGACTCAACCTCGGCCGGCCCCAGCCGTTTGCCCGCGATCTTGATCGTGTCGTCTGACCGGCCGAGTACGTACCAGAGGCCATCCTCCGGATCGACGTAGGCCCAGTCGCCGTGCACCCAGATGCCGTCATAGCGGTTCCAGTACGTCTCGAGATAACGCTCCTTGTCGCCCCAGAAGCCTCGGGTCATGCCCGGCCAGGGGTTGCGGATGACCAGCTCGCCGACCTCGCCACGGATGGACCGACCCTCGGCGTCGAGCACGTCGGCCGCCATGCCCGGCACCGGGCCGGCGAAGGAGCAAGGGCGCAGGCGCGTGATCACGTTGCCGCAGAGGATGCCGCCTGAGATCTCAGTGCCGCCCGAGTAGTTGATGACCGGTATCCGGCCCCCTCCGATGTGGCGGAAGTACCACTGAAAAGGCTCCGGGTTCCATGGTTCGCCCGTACCGCCGAGGACGCGCAGGCTCGAGAGATCGTGATGCGCGGGCACCTCGTCGCCGTGCGTCATCAAGCCGCGCACCAGGGTGGGGGAGACACCGAGCACCGTGACCTTGTGCTGCTCCACCATGCGCCAGAGCCGGTTGGCCGCCGGGTAGTCGGGCGTGCCTTCGTAGAGCAGCATCGTCGCGCCCAGGGCGAGCGTCCCGAAGATGAGCCACGGGCCCATCATCCATCCGAGGTCGGTGTACCAGAACACTGTGTCGTCGGACCCGATGTCGAACCCATGCGCCATGTCCTGGGCCGTCTTCACGGGGAAGCCGCCGTGCACGTGCAGCGTGCCTTTGGGTTTGCCCGTGGTGCCTGACGTGTAGATGATCATCAGCGGGTCTTCGGGGTCGAGCTCTTCCGTGCGAGCCCGGTCGGGGTGGTCCTCGAGCAGGACCTCCCACACCAGGTCGCGGCCATGCGTCCACGGGATCTCGCGCACCACGCGGCGGTGGACGATCACTTTCTTGACCGACGGGGCGCTGACGAGCGCCCGATCCGCCGTCTCTTTCATCGGGATGACCTGACCTCGCCGGTAGAAACCGTCCGCGCAGATGAGCACCTTCGCCTCGCCATCGCGGAGTCGAGTCGCGATCGCCTCCGGTCCGTAGCCGGAAAACAGCGGGATGATGACTGCGCCGATCTTTGCCGCCGCCAGGACCGCGACCGCGACCTCGGGACACAGCGGCATGAAGATCCCGATGCGGTCGCCCTGCGCGACGCCTAGCCTGCGCAGTGCGCCGGCGAGCCGCGACACCTGCTCGTCGAGCTCGCCATAGCTGAGGGTGCGGACCTCGCCTGGCTCGCCTTCCCAGATGATCGCCGTCTTGTCCCCGAGCTCGCCGTCCCGATGCCGGTCGAGACAGCTCTGCACGATGTTCATGCGGCCGCCCACCCACCATTTCGCCCACGGCTTGCCCTTGGACAGGTCGACCACCTTGTCGTAAGGGCGGAAGAAGGCGATGTCGACATCCTTGATCGCGGCGTCCCAGAACCACTCGATGTCGTCGTCGGCGCGCTTCAGCAGCTCATCGAAGGTCTCAATGCCATGGCGGTCCATGAACCTCCGCAGCCGGCTTCGCTCGACGACCTCGCGGCTCGGTTCCCAGATCACGTCACCGATCACGACCGGTTGCATGGGTTTAATTGTCGCTACAAGACCATGGGTGAGCTGCCGGACGACTTCGCGGACAACCTGGCTCGGATCCTGGATCCGGACGACCACGAAGCCGCGGCCGAGATCATCGAGGCGGCGACGATGCTCGACGATGTCGGCCTCCGGCGCTTCTTGCAGCTCTTCGCTGCGCGCGTGCGCTGTTCAGACGGGCCGGTCACCGCTGAGGAGATCCGAGCATTCCTCCAGCAGGCCGCGCGCGCGAGGCGCTGAGTCGCTCCGTGACTCTCTCGGCGTCCTGCACCAGGAGCCAATAGTTGATCCAGGCGGCGCGCTCGACTGCGAGGGCGAGAAGCGGCCTGGTGTGGAGTCGGGCGGCACGGGTTGCCTGATGGTGCGCGTAGCACCACCGATCCCAAGCGCGCTCGACCGTTGACTCGACCAGCTCCATCCAGGCGGCCTCGTCACCGCTCGCCAGGGGTGGGGGAAGGGTGAGCACCTTCCACCTGCGGTCCTCGCGAACGACGGTGAAAACCGGCTGGCCGCTCGGCCGGTTGGCGTGACGCACCGGGCGCGGATTCTTCGGATTGGCTGCCATCAGCCGCTGCTGCACCGCAAAGACCAGTTCGTGGGCGGAATCGAGCGTTGCAGGTGGCAGCGGGGGGTTGCGCCGGCCCAGGCGGATCTGCAGAGCGCGAATGGCCTCCCGCAGCCGAAGCGGGGCTTCGCGCTCCTCGTGCAGCCGCAGCGTCTCGACGTCGTCGAGCAGGTCGTCGGATTCAGCGAGGAGAATGCGTCGGTGTGTCTCGGCGGCCATCCGCCAGCAAGATAACTGATACTTGACAGGCGTCAAGCGGCCGTTTACAGGCTAGGCGATTTCCAGTAGCCGTGTGCCGTTCCCGACCAGCACCTTGTGGAGCACGGCCTCGGGGATGTCGAGCCCCTTCAGCTCCTCGAGGCAGCGCTGGGGCTGGATGAACGGATAGTCGCTCCCGAAGACGAACTGGTCCTGCAGCCGGCCCTTCATGTCGCGGATGACCTCGGTCGGTATGTAGCGCGGCGCCCAACCGGAGATGTCGATGTAGATGTTGGTCTTGTGCAGCGCCATCGCCAGCAGCTCGAGGTGCCAGGGGTAGCCGAAGTGCGCCGCGATGATTCGCAGGTCAGGAAAGGCGGCGGCGGGCGCGTCCAGCCAGATCGGCCGCGCGAAATCGATCCTGATGCCCTGGCCTCCGGGCTGTCCGGCGCCGATTCCGCTCGTGCCGGTGTGAAAGAGCGTGATCAGACCCAGCTCCTGGCACTTTTCGTACAGCGGCCAGTGCTTCTCCTCGTTGGGTGCGAAGGCCTGCAGCGATGGATGCAGCTTGACGCCCTTGAGGCCCAGCTCGGCGATGTGGTCGAGCTCGGCCACCGCCCGGTCGCCCTTGAGCGGATCCACGCTGCCGAATCCCACGAAGGTCTTCGGATATTC
>VBII01000045.1:3769-4801 GCA_005887735.1 Chloroflexota bacterium | reverse complement strand
CCGTCCTTCGTCGAGGAGATGACGCACCGTGAGGACCGAGCTGCCGAGGTCGGCCAGCACGACCACGCCCTGGCCGCAGTCCGCCCTGGTGATCGCGTTGCGGACCGCGTCGCCCGTCGTGCCCAGCGTTCCGTCGGGTCCACCGCCCGCCGGCTCGACACGGACGTCGTCTCCGGCGACCTGGGACGCGAGCGCGGCAAGACCGCGAGCGAGCTCAAAACTGTGGGAGACCAGTACAATCCCGACCAACCGATTCACACTCCCGCTAAGTTCCGGACGATGGTCCGCAGTCTACACTACCGACAGCAATTCAGCAATGCCGAATAGCTCCTCGCGCAGCAAACGGCGGTCGTCGATCCAATCCCTCGACCGCGCAACCGCGATTCTCAAGGCCCTGGCCAGCGGTCCGCGTCGCCTTGGGGTCAGCGAGCTCGCCGAGCGTCTCGGTCTCGCCCGGCCGACCGTCCACGGATTGCTCCAGACCCTGCAGGCGCACGGCTTCGTCGAGCAGGACTCCTACTCCGACAAGTACCAGCTCGGCCCAGGCCTGCTCCAGCTCGGCTACTCATACCTGGACCTCAACGAGCTTAGGGCGCGTTCGATCGGCCACGCGGACCATCTCGCGACACGGACTGGCGCCGCCGTGCGCGTGGGCGTCATGCACGGGTCGAGCGTCGTGGTCGTGCACCATGTGTTCCGGCCTGACGCCACGTTCGGCGTCCTCGAGGTGGGTATTCAGCTACCGCTTCACGCTAGCGCGCTGGGCAAGGCGATCCTGGCTTTCTCGCCGGTGCAAATGGTCGAAGACCTGCTCGCCGAGCCGCTGCCGCGGCTGACGAAGCAGACGCTGGGTGAGGCCGACCTCCGCCATGAGCTGAGCGTGATCCGCGATTCCGGCATCGCCACCGAACGCGATGAGGCAGTGCTTGGGGAGTCAAGCGCCGCTGCCCCGATCTTCGACCACGGCGGGCAGGCGGTGGGCGCGATCGGCGTGGTCGACTCGACGGACCGGATCTTTGCGCGGGGACTTGT
>VBII01000045.1:0-3575 GCA_005887735.1 Chloroflexota bacterium | reverse complement strand
AGATCTCCGGCGCGTCTGATCGGAGCCGGCTGATCGCCGACCTTGAAGCGGTTTCCGGGGTGACGCATGTCGGCGTGGTGCCGACGTTTCAGATGATCTACGGCAAGCGTGTGATCGTGATCGGCGGCGGCGCGCAGGTGGGAATGGTGGCGCAGGGCGCCATCTCGGAGGCCGACCGGCACAACATCCGCGGCGAGCGCATCTCGGTCGACACGATCCCGCTCGTCGGCGAGGAGCAGCTGGCCGACGCGGTGCGGGCGGTGGCGCGACTGCACCGCGCCCGGGCGCTCGTGCTGGCGGGCGCGTTGATGGGCGGTGACATCAGCAATGCGGTGCGAGAGATCCGTGAGGCCGGGATCGTAGTCCTCTGCACGAGCATGGCCGGCGCCGTGCCGGACGCGGCGGACGTTGTGGTGAGCGATCCGGTCGAGGCAGGCGTCATGGCCGTGATGCTGATCGCCGACACGGCGAAGTTTTCGATCGAGCACGTGCGCGGCAAGCGCTTCTGAACTCCCCGGATAGTCCGGACTATCCGGATACGTCGCGAGTCTTGACGCTGATCGACATCGTTCCTGTCGCCGAGCCGACGTAGACTCCCCGCGTCGGCGCGGCGTCCGTGTAGTCGCGTCCAACCGCCAGCCGCACGTGATGCGGAGTGGTCCGGACCGGATGCGTCGCGTCGAACCCGATCCAACCGCGACCCGCCACCCACGCCTCGGCCCATGCGTGCGAAGCGGTCGCGGCTTTTTCGCCCGGTGAGTGGATGTACCCGCTGACGTACCGCGCAGGCACGCCCATGTCCCGCGCGACCGCGAGGAAAAGATGAGCGAAGTCCTGGCATACGCCGGCGCGGAGATTGAGCACGTCGTCGACCGCGCTGTAGACGTTCGTCACAGTGCGGTCGTACGTGAAGTCGCGGCTGATCGAGACCGTGAGGTCGTCGAGCGCTTGCTCGACCGCGGCGGGTGAGGTCGGGTCGGAGACCCTGTACCGGAGCGCGAGCTCGCGCACACCCTCGACATCCTTTACGGGTGAACGAAACCGGAGGAAGTCCTGCACGAGCTCTTCGCCCTCGTCATCGTCCGGATCGAGGCCCGTCTCGACGGTGGAGCGGCTGATGACGCTGAGTCCTGCATGTGGTCGCACCAGGTTGAAGTAGTGGACGTGGTTGCCGAATCCATCTATGTACGTCCGCGGCTTGACCGCGTGGCTCACCTCGAGCTTGAAGTCGGTGCAGCGCTGCCCGTTGCCGTCCATGGGCTGCAGCCGCACCTCCATAACCGTCTCGGCGATGGGACCGGTGTAGTGATACCGAGTGCTGTGTTGGATCTCGAGTTTCACGCCTCTCCCCTCGCGTGGGGAGGGGACGTGCTGCTGTCGACACGCCCTTTCTGTTGCTGCTGCTGCGGCATGCCGCGTCCCTCCTCTCCGGAGACGGCGGCCGGCACCTTGCTCGGATGGAAGTAGGTCTCGCGCAGCGCCACCTCGAGCTGCCGCAGCACGCCGCGGCACTCGGCGTCGAACTCGAGTGGGCTCTCCATGATCGACTGCGTGTCGGCCTGACGGTAAAGACCGTTGAGCTGGACCAGGAGTCGCATTGGTTTCGACCTGCGCGCGTTGCCCTCGATCCGGGCCACCGCCTCGAGCGACGTCGAGGCCGCAAACCGGGCGGACCGCGGCAGCGAGTCATCGAGCAGGAGGCACTCGATCACGCGGTCTGCCGTAACTCCGCCGCCGTACCGCGCCTGGTAGGACTCGAACGCAAAGCACGACTTCAAGACCGCGGTCCACTCGAGGGCATCCTCGGGGGAGTCCGCAAGCTCCGCGGATTTCTGCGTGACGACGTGGGTCACGTTCGCCGCGCGTTCGATGAACTTGCCCAGGCGAACGAAATCGCGGGCCTCGTCGTGGAACATCGTGTCCTCGAGCAGACCGTCCACCAGCCGGATGCTCATCTGCACGTCCATCAGAAACGGGTAGAGGTCAGGCTGTCCGACGGCCTCCTGCACGCGCCAATGCAGCGCATTGACCTGCTCGTAAAGCTCGGTCGGCAGGGACGGGCGGACCGCCTGCGCTGCGAGGCGGGCCGACGCGATGCTGGCGCGGACCGACGGTCCGAGGGTGCCCGCCACCACCATCTCGATCGCCTGCGCGCGCCGCCCGGTATCGCTGCCGCGCCAGCCGGCGAGCTCCATGAATCTGACCCAGAAGTCGGGGCCTGGTTCATCCGCCCGATCGAGCGAGAGCGACACGTGCACGCCGAGGATGCGCGCCAGGTGGTCGGCTCGCTCGAGGTGGCGTCCGAGCAGGGCGAGCGACGTCGCGGCGCGGCTAAGCATCGGGACCCTGGAACTCGTCGTCGGCCATCACCCAGGTGTCGCGGCTGCCGCCGCCCTGCGAGCTGTTGACGATAAGGGAGCCCGGCTTAAGCGCGACGCGCGTAAGGCCGCCCGCCGTGACGTAGACATCGGGCCCGGTGAGCACGAACGGACGCAGGTCCTGGTGGCCTGGTCGGAGCTTCCCGCCGTCAAGCACCGGCTGGATGGACAGCGCGACGACCGGCTGTGCGACGAACGCACGCGGGGCGGCAATGATGCGGCGGCGGAACTCCTCGCGCTCGTCCGCGGTCGAGGCCGTGCCGATGAGCATGCCGTAACCACCGGAGGCGTCCACTGTCTTGACGACCATGCGGTCGAGGTGCTCGAGCACGTACCGGCGGTCGGATTCGTTCGCGCAAAGGTAGGTCTCGACGTTCGGCAGGATAGGGTCCTCGTCGAGGTAGTAGCGGATGATCTTGGGCACCATCGCGTAGACCGCCTTGTCGTCCGCGACGCCGTTGCCCAGAGCGTTGGCGATCGCGACGTGGCCGGCGCGATAGGCGTTGACGAGACCGGCCACCCCGACCAGAGACTCCTGCCTGCCGAAGATGGGGTCGAGCCACTCGTCATCGATACGTCGATAGATCACATGCACGGGGCGCAAGCCCCGTGTGGTGCGCATGAAGACGTGGTCGTCGTCGACGACCAGGTCGCTGCCCTCGACGAGCTCCACGCCCATCTGCTTGGCCAGGTACAGGTGCTCGTAGTACGCGGAGTTGTTTATGCCGGGCGTCAAGAGCACGACGGTCGGGTCCTCGACGCCTCCAGGCGCAAGCCAGCGGAGGTGGCGCAGCAGCTCGTGGATGTAGCCCTCGACCGGCCGCACCGGGTAGCCGGCGAACAGATCGGGCAGGATGCGCTTCATGACGTACCGGTTGGCCTGGACGTAGGAGGCGCCCGATGGGGTGCGTAGGTTGTCCTCCAGGACGAAGAAATCCCCCTTCTCGTTCCGCACCAGGTCGATGCCCGCGATGTTGCAGTGGATGCCATGGGGCACCTTCAGGCCATCGACCTCTCGGAGGTAGAGCGAGCTGCTCAGGACGATCTCAGGCGGGATCGCCCGCTGCTTCAGGATCAGCTTGCTACCGTAGACGTCGTCCAGGAACAGGTTCAGGGCGCGCAGACGCTGGGCCAGCCCGGCCTCGAGGTGGTCCCATGTGCGGGCTTCGATGACCCTGGGGATCACATCGAACGGAA
>VBII01000249.1 GCA_005887735.1 Chloroflexota bacterium | reverse complement strand
CCGTGCGCGCGGTAGCACTTCTCCAGGCGCCCGGTGGTCCCGTAAACCCCGATGCCACATGCGACGATGCCAGACGTCTGGCCTGCTTCCCACAGCGTGTCCCACAGCTTCAGCCCCTGTTCGATCGGGACGTAAAGCTCCCAACCCAGGTCCCCGACGTAGGAGATGCGCGAGGCCAGCACGCGCTGCGTGCCGATCTCGATCGTCCGGCACGAGCCGAATTTGAAGCCTTCGTTGGAGACGTCCTCGGACGTCGCCCCTTCCAGGACCTCACGCGCGCGCGGTCCCCATAGGCCGATCGTCGTCGTCGCGGACGTCAGGTCGGCCAGCTGCGCCCCCACTGCGAGCTGGTCGGCAAACCACTTCTTGTCCGACATTCCGCTCGCGCCTCCCGTGACCACGCGGAAGTGCTCGTCGCCCAGGCGCATGATCGTCAGGTCGGACTTGAAGCCTCCCTGCGTGCTGAGGATCGGCGTGTAGACGACCCGCCCCACCGGTACGTCCATCTGCCGCAGGGCGGCGCACTGGACCGATGCCAGGGCTCCCGGGCCGAGGATGTCGAAGACGGTGAATGCGGACAGGTCGAACAGGCCGGCGCGGTCGCGCATCGCCAGGTGTTCGGCGTTGATGATCGGCGACCACCAGCGCGACTCCCATTCGGCGGTGCGGCGGTTGACCCGGTCGGCGTACTCCTCCAGCAGCGGCGCGTTCGATTCGTACCACTGCGGCCGCTCCCATCCAGCAGCCTCGAAGAAGACCGCCCCCAGCTCGCGCTCGCGGACGTGGAATGGCGCGAGCCGGATGTTGCGGTTGGACGCCCACTGCTCGCTCGGGTGGACGATGCCGTAGGTCTTGTTGAAACCCTCGGCTGCGCGCGCGCGCACGTGCGCGCGTGTCTTCTGATGTTCGTGGAAGCGCGCGATGTCGGAGGAGTGGAGGTCGATCTCCGACTCCCCATGCACCATCCACTCGGCGACGGCCTTCCCCGTGCCAGGCCCTTCCTTCACCCAGACCGCGGCGGCCGACCACAGGCCCTTCACATCCGGCGACTCGCCGAGCACGGGCATGCCGTCCGGAGTGAGCGACAGGATTCCGTTGATGGCGTACTTCACGCCGACCGACTCGTCGCCGACGATCTCGGGCATCAGCTCGAGCGCGTGCTGCATCTGCTCGTCGAAGTCCGCCTGGGTGAAGGGAAACTCGGTCGGGGAGAGGGCCGCCTGCTCGACCGGCGGCAGGTCCTCCGGGTCGTAGAGGATCGGACGGTGGGCGTACGACCCGATCTCGAGGTCGCCGCCGGCCTGCCGCTCGTACATGTTGGTGTCCATGTCGCGGACGATCGGGTGCTCGATGTCCGACTTCGCCCCACGAAACCGCGGCACCGGTCCGATGTCGATCATCTGGTGCACGGCGGGCGTGAGCGGGATGCGAGTGCCGGCCATGCGCGCCAGACGCGGGCTCCACACGCCACACGTGATGGCGACGGTCTCTGCCTCGATGTCACCCTGGGTCGTGCGAACGCGCCGGATGCGGCCATGCTCGACGTCGATCCCAATCACCTCGGTCTTCGGCGCCACGTGCAGGGCACCCGAGGCCTGAGCTTTCTCGCGCATCAAGGTCCCCGCCCGCAGCGAATCCACCACTCCGACGCCCGGTGTGTAGAAGCCACCGAGGATCACCGACTCGTTGATATAGGGCACGAACTCCTTGACGTCGCGCGGGCTCAGAAGGGAAACGGGCTCGATGCCCCACGATTCCGCCGAAGCCATGCGCCGGGCCAGCTCCTGCATCCGTTCCCTCGACCGCGCAACCTCGATGCCGCCCGACTGGATGAAGACGCCCATCTCCCGGTACTGCCGGACGCTCTCGACCGTGAGCGCGGTCATCTCCTTCGAATGATCGACGAGGTAGATGAAGTTCGAGGCGTGGCCGGTCGAGCCGCCAGGGTTCGGCAGTGGCCCTTTGTCGAGCAGGACGATGTCGCGCCAGCCCAGCTGCGCCAGGTGATAGGCCAGGCTGTTGCCGACGATCCCGCAACCGATGACCACGCACCGCGCGTGGGCCGGCAGGTGCCATTCATGGGGAGGTGTCCCCGTCAGGGGACGGAGGGGCTGGTTCACTCGGGCTGGTAGGGCGAGCGCACCTCTTCCGGCAGCTCGTACCACCGCATGCGGTCGCCAACCTGTGCGCGCATCCTCCACTTGAGAGGCTTCGGCTGCGCCTCGACGGCGGTCCACAGCTCGTCGAGCCGGGAGCGCACCAGGTCACGATCGACATCCAGCTCGTCGACGGTGTGGCGCAGCTTTTCCATGTTGATCTGCAGCGTCCGACAGAGGCCCCAGTCCTCGCAGCCAAGACGGGCGATGTAAGCCGGGTCGATCGCCTCGTCGATCTCCTTGTCTTTTGGCGCCGCGATCGGATGGTCGAGCAGGAGAGCGGTCAGATCGACGAGGTCTTTGCGATTGATCTCGTAGATCTGCAACTTGCTCAGCAGCAGGTCGGAGGGACTTGCGCATGGCCCGTTGTGTGCGAGGCGTCCGCGTAGGTCGATGACGTGCGACATGCGGATCACGTCGATGAACACGTCGACCTGCTTGCCGTTCGTGGCGTCGAAGAAGTACAGCCTGCGGTCGCCCTGCATGAGGTTGAACCGCTCATTCGCTTCATAACCGAGCGAGGGAAAGAACGCGAGCGCCGCCTTGCGGTCCCGGGTGGAGATCACGTAATCGAGGTCGCCGTATTTCCGCCTGAGAGGTGCGTGGTGCGCGCTTGGCGAATGCAGGTGAATGCCTGCCCCGCCAAGCAGCTTGACGCGCACGTTCTGCGCGCTTGCAGCGACGGCGATCCGTTCCGCCTCGGCGATCGTGTCCTCGAGCGGTCTCCCGTTTGAAGTCACTCGGGCGAGATCTCGATCACGATCGTCTTGAGGTCCGTCATCTGCTCGAGCGCGAACCGCCCGCCCACCCGCCCTATACCGCTCTTCTTGCCGGCGCGGCCACCGAAGGGCAGATGCGCCTCCCAGTAGTTCGTCGATTCGTTGATGTTGACCCAGCCGGTTTCCAGGGCATCGGCGAAACGCAGCGCGCGGGACAGGTCTTTCGTGTACACGGCGCCGAGCAGCCCGTAAGGCGAGTCGTTGGCGAGCGCCAGGGCCTGCTTCTCATCTCTGAATTTGATGATCGGCGCGATCGGGCCGAACGTCTCCTCGCGGCTCACGCGCATGTCTGGCTCGACGCCGTCGAGGATCGTGGCGTGGTAGTAGAGGCGGGTCGGGAAGCCCTTGGCGCGCTCGCCGCCGAGGACCAGCTTGGCGCCGCGCTTCAACGCGTCGGCGACGTGCTCGTCCATCTTGGTCGCGACGCCCTCGTTGTTGAGCGGACCGAGCGTGGTGGCGTCATCGAAGGGATCGCCCAGGCGCAGCGCGCGCGCCGCGTCGGCCAGGCGGGCGACGAACTCGTCGCGGACCGGCTCCTGGACGAGGATGCGCTCGCCCGCGGTGCAGCTCTGGCCGGCGCAGAGGTAGCAGCCGACGATGGCGCCTTCGACCGCCTTGCCGATGTCCGCGTCCGCGAAGACGACCTGCGGACCGTTGCCGCCGAGCTCCAGCATCACGTGCTTCCCGGCGGCGCGCTTTGCGACCGAAGCCCCGGTCTCAGTCGAGCCGACGAAGCCAACTCCATCGACCAGCGGGTGCCCCGCAACCTCGTCGCCAACCTCAGCTCCCGGGCCCGTGACGAGGTTCATGACCCCGGCTGGGAAGTCGCCCTCGGCGATGCACTCCATGAGCGCCACCGAGATCACGCTCGTCGACGAGGCCGGCGTCCAGACCACGGTGTTGCCGGCGGCGAGGGCGGGCGCGATCAGCTCGGCCGCCATCGTGAGCGGCCAGTTCCAGGGCGTGATGATCCCGTAGACCCCGCGCGGGTAGTGGCGCGCCAGCACCAGCTTGCTCGGGCTCGCGCTCGGTAGGACGCGGCCCTCCAGGCGCTTCAAGTCCTCGGCCGCGATGCGGAAGTATTCGACCGCCTCGGCCACCTCGCCCATCGCCTCGGCCTTGAGCGGCTTGCCCTGGTCGAGGGTGAGGAGGCGTCCAAGCTCGTCGCTGCGCTTCTCGATCGCGTCGGCGATCCTGTGCAACCGCTTCGAGCGCTCGAACCCTTTCAGCTTCGCCATCGCGCCACGGGCTCTGTGCGCGGCTTCGACCGCGCGCTGCGCGTCGGCGCGCGTGCCTTTAGGGACCTGGGCGATGATCTCGCCGGTCGCCGGGCTGTCCGCGTCGAACAGCTGCCCGCTTTCAGACTCGACCCACTGACCGTCCACAAACATCTTCTTGACGGACCGCGCCACGTCGATCGTCATCTCAGTCTCCGTTCTTTCCAAGGTCAAAGGCACGCTGATAGATCTGGCGGTAGGCCGCGGCGTCGACGTCGCGGGGGTTGCCGATGGTCTGGGGGTCGGCGAAAGCCTTGTCGGCGAGCATCGGGATCTCGCTCTCGCTGAACCCCAGCTCATCGAGGGCAGGGATCCCGACGTCGACGGTCAGTTGATGGACATAATCGACCGCCATCTCCGCCGCCTGCCACATCGACATGTATCTGGTATCGAGGCCAAACGCGGCCGCCATGCGTGCGAACCTCTCGGGCTCGCCCGTGTAGTTGTATTCCATGACCGGGCCGAGCAGGCGGGCGGTCAAC
>VBII01000042.1 GCA_005887735.1 Chloroflexota bacterium | reverse complement strand
GCCGACCTCAGCGAAACCGCCGGCCTCGAGGAGCTCAGCGCCGTCTGGATGATCCCGGCCGAAGGCGGTGACCCCAAGAAGGTAGCTTCGCTTGGCGGCACCGTGCTCAACCTCGCCTGGGCGCCCTCGAAGCACATCGCGTTTCTAGGGGTCAGCAACCCGCAGCTGGCGGGATGGTCCGATGTCGAGCTCTACGTCGCTGAGGGGCAAAAGGCCCGGCGGCTGGCCGCCGACCGGCACCTGAACATCCAGATCACCAGCTACGGCGATTTCCAGGACAGCGAGAACTTCGGCCCGCCGCCCGTCATCTGGGAAGACCAAGAGCATGTCCTCGGCCTCGTCTCACATCACGGCTACAGCCACCCGTACCGGTTCGGCATAGGCGGCTCGGTGGACGCAATGGCCGAGCCGGAGGCCATCTGCAACGCCATCGCCACCGGCGGCGGCCGGACCGCCGTCGTCGCGTCAACCGACCAACCCTCCGACGTCTACGCCGTCGAAGACGGCAAATTGCGCCCGCTGACGACCGACGGCAGCAGCTGGTTCGGGCCGTTCAGCCGGCCGATCGAGCACCTGAGCATCAAGCATCCCGAGGGTCACACGATCGACACCTGGCTGATGACCGCCAAGGGCAGCCGCACCAAAGCGCCGCTCGTTCTCGACGTTCACGGCGGGCCCAACTCATCCTTCGGGCCGACGCCCTGGCTCGAGATGAACGCGCTCGCCGACGCGGGCTTCCACATCATCTGGGCTAACCCGCGCGGCTCAGTGAGCTATGGCGAGAAATACGCCAAGGACCTCGAGGGGGTCTGGGGCGATCCCGATGGCAGCGACTGGCTGACCATCATCGATTGGGCGGTCGAGCAGGGCCTCGCCGACCGAAAGCGAATCGGCATCATGGGCCTCTCTTACGGCGGCTTCATGACCAACTACATGCTCGCCGCGCACCCGGGCGTTTTCGCCGCGGCGGCCAGCGAGAACCCGGTCACGGACCTGCTCGGCGAGTGGGCCTCGTCCGATTTCGGCCGCTTCATCGGCCGTCGCGCCATCGAGACCCAGAGTCCCTGGGAGTACCTCGACGCATTTCTATCGCGCTCGCCGTTTGTGAAGATGCACCTCAACCACGCGCCGCTGCTGCTGCTCCAGGCCGAGAACGACATGCGATGCCCGCCCGGCAACAGCGAGATGGTGTTCCACATCCCGCCCGGCAACAGCGAGATGGTGTTCCACATCCTGCGCACCCTCGGCCGGGAGGTGGAGATGATCCGGTATCCCGCCGAGTCCCACCTGATGCTTGCGATCGGCCGGCCCGACCGTCGCGTGGACCGGATCGAGCGCATCGTCGGCTGGTTTGAGAAGCACCTGGGCTCAGCCACGAACGACTGAGCCCAGGCCGTGTATTAGTTCTGGTTGTCGCCCGCTGAGGTTAGGGCTCTCATAGACGGCAC
>VBII01000038.1 GCA_005887735.1 Chloroflexota bacterium | reverse complement strand
TCGCGAGTTGATAAACCGATCGCCAACTATACATTCACGCGCGCGACTGAGACCCCTGTTATGGGCCCCGATCCGGCCGCGCGCAGCGCGCTTGCGCACGCGTCCATGGTGGCCCCGGTCGTGGCGACATCGTCGATCAACAAGATCGATTCGGCTTCAATTGCACCGCCTCGCCACGCAAAAGCGCCCGCGACATTCTCAAAGCGTCGCTTTCGGTCTTGGCCCACTTGCGGCGGGGTCGGACGGGTACGCACGAGTACTCCTTGAGGCGAGCCGAGGCTCAGGCGCCGGCGCAGCTCACGTGCCAGGAGCTCGGCCTGGTTGAAGCCACGCTGGCCGAGGCGCCCTGGATGCAGCGGCACGGAGACGACCCATCGAGCCGCCACGCCCTCGACGGCGAGCCGTTCCGCCACCAGCAGGGCCAGGGGACCCGCCAACCGGCGCCAGCCCTCGTACTTGAACCGCTGCACCGCGCGCTCGATGGGTCCCTCGTAGGCGACCGCGGAGCGCAGGCGGCTCAACGACTTGAGCCGCGCCCGGCAGCTGCAGTCCCTTCGCGCCGACGGCAGCTCCGCTCCGCAGCGACGGCACAGCGGCTCTTCGAGGTGGCGGATCCGCGATCGGCAGCGCTCGCACAGCCACGATCCGACCCTCCGGCAGCCGCCGCACCGTGGCGGGAGAAGAAAGTCCAGGACATGCACCCATTCAGGCTATGCAGGATGTCAACACCCTCTTAACGGGTGCGCGCCCGCCCCTCCCCCTCCGTGCCCCGAAGGGGCGCGGCCCCCATGAATGGGGAGGAGACCTAACTATTGGATGATGATCTGGTCGCCTCGCTGGAGGTCGATTTCCGACGTGGACCCGGGGGGCAGCTCGAGCACGCTGCGCGCGCCCAGCGACAACCCCAGCCCGTACCAGGCGGGAAGCTTTCGGTACACCTTCGTCCAGGAACACGGCATCGATCGCGAACCTCATGAACATCATGTGGATGCTGCTGCACGGATTGATCCACATCCCGCGTCCTGGAGCGAGCGCTGTGCGAAACATCAGTCCGATTCCGCGCCCGAACATGGTGCGGGGCATCTCGAGACTCTCCGCCAGGACCTTTCCCGTCCGCTCATGCACCGCGCGCCTTCCCTGCATTGCGATCCGATAGGTTAATCGGCGCACCGATGGATTTCGACAGCGATGGCGTCCGCCTGCATTACGAGGTCAACGGGTCCGAGCGCGGAAACCCGATCGTGCTGGTGCACGGCTTCGCCTCCGACTACCGGCTCAACTGGGTCGGCACGCGGTGGCAGGAGACGTTGACCAACGCCGGTTTCAAGGTAATCGGACTCGACTGCCGTGGCCACGGCCACAGCGACAAGCCCCACGAGGAGGCCGCCTACGCGGTCGACCTCATGGCCGGCGACGTCGTGCGCCTCCTCGACCATCTGGACGTGAAGGCGGCCGCCTATCTCGGGTACTCGATGGGTGGGCGCATCGGGCTCGAGGTTGTGCTCGACCATCCGGGACGCATAACGCGAGCCGTGCTGGGTGGCGTGGGAGCGGCCGGAGCCATCGACCGGGCCGACCAGATCGCCCGTGCGTTTCGGACTGGGGAGCCGACGGACGACCCGGTCGCCCAGACGTTTTACCGTTTCGCCTCCGCCCGCCCGGACAACGACCTGGTCGCGCTTGCCGCCTGCATCAGCGGGCTGAGACCTGAGCCGCGCCCGGAAAGGCTCGCCAGGATTAGCACGCCGATCCTCATCGTCGTCGGCGACCGCGACGACATCGCGCGCGGCGCGCCCGCGCTCATCGAGCTGATCCCGAGCGCTCGCCTCGTCACGGTCGCGGGCCGCGATCACATGAGCGCGGTGCCGGCGCGCGAGTTCAAGCAAGCAGCACTCGACTTCCTTAGCGCGGACGTCTAGTTCGGGCGGCGGAGGAAGCGGACCTTGCGTCTGCTCTTCCGGACGGAGCCGCCTGTCGGCACGATCGAGATGGTTCCGTCGGGTTCGAGCACGCCCAGCTGGACCTCCTTGAGGTCTTCGACTCCGTGCTCTCGGATCGCCATCTCCACCTCGTCGGTGGTCAATCCCTCTCGCTTCAGAGCAGCCGGAACGAACTTGCCGTCCTTGATGATCACAGAAGGCGATCCGCTGAAGATCTCGTGGAATCGAGGGATGCGGTCGAGGCGGCCGATCGCGAAGTTCATCCCCACCAGGGCAACGATCAAGATCATGCCGCCGACCACGGACGCATCGGGCCCCGTCATCGACGGCTGCAGGGCGTTCGCGACCAGCAAGATGAACACGAGATCGTAGAGAGTGAACTGGCCGATCTCGCGCTTGCCGAAAATCCGCAACGCGATCAACAGAGCCGCGTAAGTCACGATTCCGCGAAGCGCAAGCTCCCACCAGCTGACCGACAGCGTCAGCGCTGATGGGAGCGCCAGAAGCGTGCGGTTTACCTCAGCGCGGCCGCAGCAGGATCAGCACGGCAGGCCCGAGCAGCACGATCCACAGCGTCGGGAATATGCAGCCGACCATCGGGAGCATCATCTTCAGGGTCGCCTGGGCGCCTTTCTCCTGGGCCCGCTGGCGCCGCTTGCGCCGCATCTCGTCGGCCTGGATACGCAGGATCTTGCCGATTCCGGTGCCGAACTGCTCGGACTGAATGACGGCCTGCATGAAGTTGTGGAGGTCCTCCACGCCGCTGTTCCGGCCCATCTCGTCCAGAGC
The DNA here is from genome assembly GCA_005887735.1 of Chloroflexota bacterium. Classification (GTDB taxonomy): domain Bacteria; phylum Chloroflexota; class Dormibacteria; order Dormibacterales; family Dormibacteraceae; genus 40CM-4-65-16. Next base: position 11,832 of record VBII01000038.1, on the reverse strand, counting down.
TTCCAGGCGGGGACGGCCGAGGCTGACCTCGCGCAGGGCCTTTGCGAGGAGGTCCGACAGCGCGTTGCGGTACTTGTCTGTGACGCGGGCCAGTGCTGCGTCGAAACCAAGGCCGGCGTCGACACAGATCACCAGCAGGTCGAGAGCGTCGGGCAGGCCTTTCTGGATCTCGTTGCGCCGCGCGTCGACCTTTTGCTTGAGCCATAGCACCGGGAGGTAGTAGCCGAAGATGGCGCCGATCGCGAGCGATATCACCAGGTACACGACGTTGCCGAGGAGCAGGCCGAGGAGCAGGCCGAGCGCGGCCATGACCGCGGCGGCGACGAGCCGCACGGCGACGAAGTCCTCAGGCGTGAGGTTGCCGGGCCGTCCCGCCAGCTCGAGCCGGTTCAGCACGTCCTGCCGCGCCTTTTGGGGCGTGGACCGAGACAGCAGGGAGCCGAGCCTCTCGATCGCGGGCCGCAGCACGCGCTCGCTGAAGGGGCGCTGCAGCTCGATCTCCTCCACCGTCAGCTGCTTTTCTCCCCCGTAAACGGAGAGTCGCTGCTGCACCATCTGCGCGGTGTTGGTGGATGGAGTGCGCGAGAGGCCGATGAAGATCATCAGCACGCCGATGGCGACGACCAGGCCGAGAAGCATTGTTGGTCCCATAGCTAAACCTCGATCGCCACGACGCGGCGAATGATCAGGTTGCCGATGAAGATCAGGAAGCAGGCGATGATGATCAGCGCCCATCCGATCACGTTGCCGAACATCGGCTGGAAGTAGGTCGGAGTGACGAAGAACATGAACGCCGCCAGCAGGATAGGCAGCGCCGTGATGATTGAACCGGACGCGCGGGCCTGCGCCGTGAGGGTCTGGATCTCGCCTTTGATGCGTACGCGCTCACGGATCGTGTAGGCGATGTTGTCCAGGATCTCGGCCAGGTTGCCACCGACCGTCCGGTGGATCGAGTACGCGGTCGAGACGAGGTCGAAGTCGGGGCTCGCGATGCGCTTGGTGATGTTCGACAGAGCTTCGTCCGGCGAGCCACCGAGGTTCATCTCGCGGACGGCTCGACCGAACTCGTCTCCGATCGGCGCAATCGCATTCTTCGCGACGGTGTCGATTGCCTGGGCAAAGGAGTAGCCGGCCTTGAGTGCGTTCGAGAGCAGCGTCAGTGTGTCGCCCAGCTGATTGTTGAACTTCTTCAGCCGCTGGCTGATCCGGTAGCGGACATAGAAGCTCGGCGCGAGGTAGCCGATGACGAACGTCAGGATTCCGAAAATGCTGTTGAACCGCCAGTACACGATCAGCGCGACGAGGACACCGCTGCCGAGCTGGATCATGAAGAACTCGGAAGGCCGCAGCTTCAGGTCCGCCCGCTGCAGCTGTTCCGCGACGGACGGCTTGCCCTTCTTGGCGTCGCCGCGTCCCATGCGGTCGGCGGCGGGCGCGAAGAGCCGGTTGAGCGTGTCGCGCATGCCCGACCCTTGCGGCAACGCCTGGGCGCCGGCTGTCGTCACCCCGTAGGCGGCAAGTCTCGCCTGGAAATCCTCAGCTCCTCCCGCTGCTCGCCGCATCTGGCTGACGCCCAGGAAGAAGAGAAAGACTCCTGCGAAGGCGATCAGCCCGAAAACCACGGGGATAGGTGGCATTTGATTCTCCTAAAAAGTCAGTACAGCTTGTCCGGTGAGGGTTGCTTGGCAGTCGCAAATATCTGTTCCGGCACATCCTCACCTTCGGCTCGAAGGTGTTCCATGCGCATCGGCAAGAGGCCGGATGCGGTGTGATAGCCGACGGCTTTGCCCTCGGCGTTCACGCCGACCTGCTTGAACGTGAATAGCTCCTGGAACTGGACCTCGCCATCCTTGATCCCTGTGATCTCCGCCACGCTCACGATGCGGCGGATACCACCGCGGAGGCGGGACTGCTGGACGATCAGGTGGATCGCAGACCCGATGGTCTCGCGGATGGCCCGCGAAGGCAGATCCTGGCCCGCCTGGAGAACCAGCGTCTCGAGACGGACAAGGGCCTCTTTCGGGTTGTTGGCGTGGAGCGTGGACATCGATCCATCGTGGCCGGTGTTCATGGCCTGGAGCATGTCCAGGGCCTCGCCGCCACGGCACTCGCCGACGATGATGCGGTCAGGCCGCATACGCAGACAGCTCTTGACGAGCTCGCGAATCGGCACCGCGCCCTTGCCCTCGACGTTGGGCGGGCGCGACTCGAGCTGGATCCAGTGGGGCTGCTGCAGCTGGAGCTCGGCGGCGTCCTCGCACGTGATGAGGCGCTCGTTCTCGGGGATGAACGAGGACAGGATGTTGAGCAGGGTCGTCTTTCCTGAGCCGGTGCCTCCGGAGACGAGGATGTTGAGGCGCGCGCGCACGCACGAGCGCAGGAACGTCATGATCTCCGGGCTCGACGACTTGAAGCGGTTGACGATGTCCGCCGGGCCCCACTTCTCCTTCGCAAACTTTCGAATCGTCAGCGCCGGACCCTTGAGCGCGATGGGCGGAATGACCACGTTGACACGGGAGCCGTCCTTCAGGCGCGCGTCACAGATGGGGGTCGACTCATCGACGCGCCGGCCGACCAGGCTCACGATTCGGTCGATGACCTGACGCATCTGGCGTTCCGACTCGAACGTCACCGAGGAGAGAATCGGCTCGCCGCTTTTCTCGACATAGATCTGCTTGGGGTGGTTGGCCATGATCTCAGTGATGCTTGGGTCGGCGAGCAGCGCCTCGAGGGGGCCGAGGCCGAGCACGTCGTCCAGGACCGAGTCGACAAGGCGCTCCTTGTCGTTCTTGGTCATCGTCATCGCCGTCGAGCGGAAGTACTCCTCGGCGAGCTCGAGGATCTTTTCGCGGACTCCTGCCTTGTTGCTGGAGTCGATCTCGTCCGCGAACTTCTCGATCAGCTTGGAGTGGATCTGCACCTTCGCCGCGGTGAAGGCGGGCGTCAGCTCGGCGCCCACAGCGCCCGCGCGCTGCGAGAGGGACTGAGCCGCAGGCGCGGCGGCGGCGGGCTGAGCTACCGGCGCTTGAGGCGTATAGGGCGTGGCTCCCGGCAGGGTGGCAGTGGCGGCGGGACCGTTTCCGGTCGGTCCCGCCGGTGGAACCGTCTGGTTCTGCTTGACCCTATCGAGGAGCCCCATTGACGTTTGTTAGAGCGACGTGAACTGGTATTTCGACTCGACCTGCTTGTTGGTCACTCCGCCGGCGGCCTGGATGGTGGCACACGTGGTGTCCTGGTTGTCCGTCGGAGCCGTCGAATAGTCCTTGTACGACTCGAGGGTGTAGCGCACCTGCGTGTTGGCCAGGAACCAGGTCAGGAACTCGGCGTCACACTGCGTGAGCTCGACGGTAAGGCTTGACGTCACGCCGCTGGACGCAGCTGCGGAAGTCGTGCCTCCACTGCCGTTCGCCGGTTGAACCCCCGCGGATGCGGGACCCAAGCCGATAACCCGAAGGTTGACGAACACGGTCTTGCTCACCTGCCTCACCGCGCCCTGCTGCTGCCCTGAGGTGTTGAAGAGCGTCAGGTTGGCGGACGAGATGACCGTGATGTAGTCGCCGACGCTGATATGACCTGCGACGCCCTGCTGCTCGCCGGTCTGGATCGTGATCGCGACATAGCCCTTGGCCAGCGGTAGGTAGGCGGGGGCCGCGCCGGCGGGCACCAGGCTGATGTCCCTCGCCAGCATGTCGGAAGTGATCACCGAGCCCTTGGTGATGTTGATCTCAGAGACGAGGCTGAGCACATCGGTGGTGCTGGGATAGGTGTTGGTCAGCGAGCCGTTGCCGTTGATCGAGACTTTCGCTATCTCGATGTCCGCCGAGGTGATCTGGTGGCGGAGCGGGATCGCCTGCTTGGCGATCACGACCGAGGTGTTTGGACCGCCAATGCCACCTCCGCCTCCAGTGGTGGAGATCAGGAACACCGCGCCGAACGCGACGATGGCGAGTAGGACGCCGACGATGATGAACAGACGACCTCCGCCAGGACGGGGTCTTGCAGCAGCAGGTGCGACGGCCAAAACTAAGTCACCTCCGGTGGAATCCTCAAGAGTGGCGACATTGTAACGATGGGAACCGCGATCTTCTCCCTATTCGCTGTAAAGAAGAGAGCCCCTCGCGGGGCTCTCCTTTGAAGGTGCTGTTACGTGGGCTCTACGCTCCGAGGGCTGCTACGACGTTCGAGAACACGTTCTTGATCTGGTTGCCCATCGTAAGAAGGATCACGATGACGACGATCGAGACGAGGACGAGGATCAGGGCGTACTCAACCATGCCCTGGCCTTCCTGACGGGTCGTAAGGCTGCGAAGCTTCCAGTAAAGGCTCAACATTTCTGCGATTTCACCTCCTTTTTCCTGAACTACAGGTTTCTGACCTGTCTGACGTTGCCCTCTCCCGCTTCTTGCGGGCTATCGGGCCCTCTCGCGGTCGAGGATGGTACTCATCGGTCCCAGGCAGGTCAATTCATTAGCCAAAACGACCGGCACGCCGCCCCGGGTCGCTAGTCTTCCTGCCGAGTGTCCCGCCTCCGAGCTCCGACGCAGATTCGCGAGATCGACGGCCGGAGCCAAGGAAAGGGTGGCGCGACGAGGAGCGCATCGTAGATGCGTGACGAGGAAGCGCCGGGCCCCTTGACGCAGGCTTCAGCGCCGCTGCCAGGGGTCCCCGCGAAATCGCAGATTTCGCGGGGTGGGCCGGCGCCCGGCCGTCTAGCTCGCGAAGATGCTAGGACTCTCGGGGGCGGGACACTCGAAATGGTCACCGGCGTCGCAGAGCATGTGCAACGGCGCTCGGGAGCCTACTGGAGAGACATGGCCTTCGGGCGTCTGGCCCCCGCCCTGTTCTTCAGCCTTTTCCTGGCCCGCCAGCTGATCCTGCTCTGGGGAGGCATCCAGGGCGTCCGCCAGCCTGCGGACCTGCTTTTCGTCGGCCAGCAGCTGCTCGCCCTGACCTACTTCACGCTGCTGGTCGTCCTCTACGCCGTGCGCCTGCCGCAGCGTGGAACCGACCACCGCCTGGCCGTGATCGTCATCGCCTTCAGCGGGACATTCGCCGCGATCGGCGCCAGCTTTCTGCCAGGCGGGACACACCGGCCGGCTCTCGTCCTGGTCGCCGACATCCTGGCGACCGCCGGCCTCGTCTACTCGGTCTGGGGGCTCGCCTACCTGCGCCGATCCTTCTCGATCATCCCCGAGGCACGCCGGCTGGTCACCGGTGGGCCCTACTCGCTGAGCCGGCATCCTGTCTACCTCGGGGAGATCGCCACTGCCATCGGCATCAACCTCGCCACCGCGGGTTGGCTGAGCGCTGCGGCCATCGTCTATTTCGTCGCCTGCGAACTGCTGCGTATCCGCTGGGAGGAGCGCATCCTCGCCCAGACTTTCCCGTACGAGTACACCGAATATGCAAGACGCGTCCCCCGCTACCTACCCAATCCGCTCTCCCGCCGCTGATTCGTTGCGGCTGACCGAGCGCCTGAGCGCGCGGACGCTGCTGCTCGGCGGCGTCATGAGCGTGATCCTCGTGCTGTTCATCGGTCCCGAGCAGGACCCCGACTTTTGGTGGCACCTCCGCGTCGGCCGGTGGATGGTCGAGAACGGGATGCTGCCGAGCACCGACATCTTTACGTTCACGGTCACCAACCACGTCTGGACCGACCACGAGTACCTGACCGAGATCCTGATGTGGCTCACGTACAGCAAGCTCGGGCTGACGGCCCTGGTCCTCGCCTTCGGCCTGCTCACCTGGTGCGGGTTCTGGCTCATCTACCGCCAGGCGGCACGCCAGCCTTTCGTGTTCGTCGGACTCGGCCTGGCGATCGGCGCGGTGGCCGGATCCCCGATCTGGGGTCCGCGCGCCCAGATGATCACGTTTGCGCTGAGCTGTCTCGAGCTCTACTGGCTGCACGGCTATCTGAGCGGGCGCAGCCGGGCGCTGAACTTCTTCCCGTTCGTCATGATCCTGTGGGCCAACCTCCATGGCGGATGGGTGATCGGGTTCGTCTGGCTGGGCGTGGCGCTGGCCGCGGAGCTGTTCATGTGGGCATGGGAGCAGGACAACCCCGCCCACTGGATGCACGTCCGGCGTCTCGCGGTGATCACGGCCGCCTCGGTCTTCGCAGTCGCGGTGACACCCCACCTGTTGAGCCTCTATCCCTATCCCTTTCAGACCCAGGGCAGCGTCGCGCAGCAGCGGCTCATCGTGGAGTGGTTCTCGCCCGACTTTCACCAGGTCTACCTCCGGCCGTTCGAAGCGATGGTGTTCCTCCTGATCGGCGGCTTCGCACTCCGCCGGCCGACGCTATACGAGTTCCTGCTCACCGCCGTCGCGCTCTTCCTCGCCCTGCAGTCGGTGCGCAACATCGCGCTCTTCGTCGCGGCGACCACCCCGGTGCTCATCAACACATACGGCTCGTGGTGGCGGGAGTACGTCGCGGCTCGCAAGTGGAACATCACCCTGCCTCCGCGGCCGCTGTTCGCGGTCGTCACCGCGGTTGTCCTCGTGGTCATCCTCGGCGCGACCGCGCTTCGCGTCAGCAACGAGGTGTCCACCTCGCGACAGCAGCAGATCGATGCGACGACGTATCCGGTCGGCGCTGCGGACTGGCTGGCCGCGCACCCGGACGTAGGTACGCACATGTACAACCAGTACGGCTGGGGCGGCTACCTCGCGTATCGCTTCTATCCGCAGAAGAATCGCAAGGTGTTCATCTTCGGCGAGGCGGCGCTGATGGGCGATCCACTGCTGAACGACTACGAAGACGTCCAGACCCTGCGGCCCGACTGGAAGCAGATCCTCGACCGTTATAGCGTGGACTACGTCGTCTACAACAAGGGGGAGGCGCTGTCCAACGTGCTCGCCACCCAACCCGACTGGACCGTGGTCTACCAGGACTCGGTCGCCGTGATCTACGTCAGGGCACTTCCCAGATCTTGAAGCCCGGGGTGTCGTAGGCCGGGGCCCCGAGCACCGGGGGCGGCGGGGATCCGAGGTCGCTGGTCCACACGACGTAGCGAATCTGGTTGTCGTGGATGAACTGCTCGATGTCCGACTGGCCCGTCAGCACGCTCAGCGCGGTCTGGGTTTTAGCGGCGTAGTTGTACGTCTCGTCATAGTGCCCGACGTAGACGGTATCCGGGCTGTACGCCGGGACGTAGAGCCCGACCCCCGGCATGCACAGGACGCGGCCCGCCGGTTGCGAGCCCAGCCACGTCAGGCCGTCGAACTCGGCCTGGCTGATCGCGTACTGCGGCGTCGCGGCGACCGAGAGCGGGGCCAGCAGCAGGAAGGCGCTCCCGATGGCCGTGACCGTCACATAAGAGAAAGGAATCAGGCGCCGCGCCCGCAGGCTGCTGAGCCGCGGCAGGATCGCCTCGTACATCCCACGCGCGCCGAGGAGGACCAGCGGAATGTAGATGGCGTCGAAGAACCGCCGCCTGAGATCTCCGGCCGGGTTGGGCAGCCACAGGATGGCGGCGAGCAGGACGAGCCATGCGAGCAGGAACAAGTCCTCGCGGGTCCGCCGGCGGAGGGCGCCGGGCACACCGGCCGCCGCCAGCAATAGCTGTGGACCGAGGGCGAACACCAGGCTCACCGTCTCGGGCGCGACGGCGTTCTTGGAATGGAACGTCCACCGCTCGACCTCGGGGTTGCCCACGAAGGCCAGGTACGAATAAAGGATGTAGGGCGCCGGGATGGCGAAAGCCAGCGCCGCGGCGACCCAGCCGCGGGGACGACCGGGACGCAGAAGAAGCGCTACCGCGGTGGCACCTCCCATGAGGACCGGCATTTGGGGATGGATCGAGGCCTGGCCGAGCCACGCCAGCCCCGCCAGCACTGCCAACCACAGGCTTCCGCGTTCGATCGCTTTCAAGGTGAGCGCGATCCCGAGCGCCGCAAAAACGCCGGACCACGCGAAATGCGGAAGAGCGAGGATCGAGTAGAAAGCGCTGAGCTCGGGCATGCGCAGGTCGAGGCCCTCGGTCGGCCCGTCGAACACGTCCGGACGCCCCACGGCCCAGATGACCAGGCCCAGCCCAAGGCCGAACGCGAGGAAGAACAGCGCAAAGCGGCGGGCCGAGCGGTCCTGGATGAAATGGCAGATGCAAAGCCATGCCGCCCCCATGAGGGCGAAGGCACCGGCGATGCGGGCCAGGTGAAAGACCATGATCAGGGGCAGGTTGGTCACCGCCGCGAGGTGCCCCAGCACGAGCCAGAACATGAAGAGATACGCGGTCGGGCTCGCCTCGGTCGTGTAGCGGTTCTGCCAGGCCCACGATCCTTCCCAACCCTCGCGCATCTTCGCCAGGTATGTCGTCGCGTCGTCCCACAGGTAGAAGAAGCCGACGAAGACGTGGCCCTGCGGCTGCACGGCGTAGGCGTAGAGGTAGGGGATGGCCGTGATCACGGCCAGGGCGAGGCCGACCAGGATGGGAAGTCGCCACGTGGTTCGTCCTTTTTCTGCCACGCCCCTCTCCTTTGCCCTCTCCCCTGAGGGGAGAGGGGTCTGGAGATCCATGGTTTTCATCGGGATACGCTCAGGCGTAGAACGGTCCAGAGCGCCCTGCCGATCTCGCCCTGCGAGACCTTAGAGGCCCCGGCGACACGGTCCTCGAAGCGGATAGGCACCTCGACCACCGGATAACCAAGACGCACGGTGCGGTGGACCATCTCGATCTGGAACGAATAGCCCTGCGAGACGATCCGGTCGAGCTGCATGGCGGCCAGGAGCTGCCGCGTGTAGCAGCGAAACCCTGACGTGCAGTCGCGAACGCGGAGGCGCAGCAGCGTCCGGCAGTAGACGTTGGCCCCCCTCGAGAGAAGGAGACGGTGCGCCGGCCAGCCGGCGATCTCGCCACCGCGCATGTAGCGCGATCCGATGGCCAGCCCGCCGCTCCCCCGCGAGGCATCCACGATCACGTCCAGGTCCTGCGGCCGGTGCGAGCCGTCGGCATCCATCTCGACGAACAGCGACGAGCCCTCGTCCAGCCCGATCCGAAAGGCATCCTCATAAGCGCTCCCGATGCCGAGCTTGCGCTCGCGATGCAGAACCCGTACCCCGCTGTCCGCCTCAGCGAGCTCGTCCGCGAGCTGCCCTGTGCCGTCCGGCGAGGCGTCATCGACTACGAGCACGTCATGGCCAAGGTGGCGGACTCCGGCCACAACTTTTTCGAGGTTCTCGCGCTCGTTGTAGGTTGGGAGCACGACGAGCACCTCAGTCGGCCGAGACTTGCGCGCCGTGAGCTTGCCACCGCCGGTCATACCGTGAACCTCAGCCTGATGACGTGCTTCAGCATGTCCAGCGAGCTGCGCACCGCGCTCACCTTCGTCGGTGCGGAATTGCGCCAAACCACCGGGACCTCGACGATCCTGACGCCTTGCTTGCGTGCGCGATAGAGGACCTCGGGGTCGAAACCGAAACCGTCAGTGATCAGGTCAGCGAAGACACTGTGAGCCACTTCCGCGCGAAACAATTTGAATCCGCACTGTGTGTCCCAAATGCCGGGAAGCAGTACCGCCTGCACGATCAGGTTGAATCCTTTGCCCATCAGGACGCGGTAGAACGGCTGCGAGATCTCGACTCGCGAGTCTCGTAGCGCGCGCGATCCGATCGCCACGCCGGCCCCGGCGCTCAGCGCGGCCTCGAGCTTGTCGAGCTCCTCGATCGGTGTCGAGAGATCGGCGTCGCTCAAAAGGATCTCGTCTCCCTTTGCCGCCTGGACGCCCAGCGCCAGCGCGCGACCTTTGCCTCGGTTGCGCGGTAAAGCCTCCACCCGCACGCCCTCGTGTCGATCTACCGCCGCATCCATCACCGTGCGCGTCGCGTCGGCGCTTCCGTCATCGACCAGGATCAGCTCGTAGGCCACGTGCTTGCCATCCAGGTAGCGCTCGATCTGCTCGATGGTTCGCGGCAGGCGCTGCTCTTCGTTGTAGCAAGGCACGACGACGCTCAACACGGCACGCGCGATGTTACTTGGGAGCGCTCAGAACCTTGATCGCGTACGCCGGGAGCACGGCCATCCTCCGGATGCGCCAGGGCTGGCGCGCGAGGCGGTGGAGCCACTCCATCCCGGCCCGTCTCATCCACGCGGGAGCGCGTGGGACGCGCCCTGTCAGATAGTCGAAGGCACCCCCCACTCCGATTGCGATCGCCACCGGCAGCCGATCTCGCAAGCGGTCGATCCACATCTCCTGGGCCGGCGCGCCGTATGCGACGAGAAGCACGTCAGCTCTGTGCTGCTGGATCAGCTGGAGCGTCTGGGCGTCGTGCGACCGGTCGGGCCCCCCGGAGTGCCCCGTCACCGCGAGCTCTGGGTGGGCGGCGCGCAGCTTGGCGGCGAGCTCATCCGCGACTCCCGGCATGGCCCCGAGCAGGAACAGGCGGAACCCTCGTCGCGCGCACATCGCCGCGATCGGCTCGACCAGGTCAACGCCGGCAACCGGACCGGGCAGCCGGCAGCCCTGGCGCCGAGCGGCCCAGACCACGCCCGAGCCATCGGCCAGGCAAAGCTGCGCCGAGGCGAGCACCCGCGCGAACTCAGTGTCGCTCTGCGCCCGCATCACGAACTCTGGGTTCACGGTCGCGACAAGGTGGAGTCCGCCTTCCTCGACGAAGTGCTCGAGTCTTTCGAGAGCTTCGTTCATGTCCAGACAGTCGACCCTTACACCAAGAATCCGAGCCTGCTTCAAGACTGCTCGACGTCGAGGGTCGAGATCGTGGTCGCGGGCATGTTGGGCCCCAGGTTGGAGACGAACTCCTGCAGCGATTCTCCGCCGCCCACCCGCACCCGTCCCCACGTGTAGCGGTCGGCCATCCCGTGCAAGGTCGACGAAACCGACGTCGTGACCGCGGTGCTGTAGCCGGCCCTGCTCACCGCCTGGATTGCCTGAGCATTGAATTTGCGTCACAGAGCCCAACCCCGAGCGGGCCAGGTCCGGGTGATTGACCGTGTGTGAAGCGATCTCTATGCCGGCCCGGTCCATCTCCAGCAGCTGGCCCCTCGACACGTACGCCGGACGATCCACGAACGCGCTCACGATGTAGGCGACTGCCACGAAGCCATGCGCTTTGAGGATCGGGAAGGCTGTCGTGTACAGGTCCTGGTAGCCGTCGTCGAGCGTGATCACGATCGGCCGGGAGGGCAGGGCGGTCGTGCCGGCGAAGTAGGCGCGAACCTGGTTGAAATTCACCGGGTGAAAGCGGTTGGCGGACAACCAGTCCATCTGGGCCTCGAAGTCCTCAGGCGAAACCGACAGCTTGAATCCCAGCATGTCGGCGCGGATCGATGGAGGCTTGCGGATGTAGTGGTACATGAGGATTGGCATGCTGATCACGGAGGAGCCAAGCGCAACGACGTCTCGATGCGAGACGAAATATTCTCGGTCGCCACTGCCGGCCTGGACGGTAAGGATCGGCGCGAGCTGCACCGCGGCCACAGGCAGCACGGCGGTAGAGAATGGTCGGGAATCGTCTGCCTGCAACAGGTAGGAGGTAGCAAGCAAGAGGGCCGCCGCTGCTGCGACGCGCCCGGCCACATGCCCCACGGCCGTTAGCTTAAGGTCGTCCGAGAAGTGGTGGGAGGATTGCGTCCGACGACCATCGCTGTGGACGTCAATCCAGCCACACGCGCAGTCGTGACTGGGACCGAGACGTACACGCGCCAGGTGTCCGCGCGGCTGCCCCGGGTCGCGCCCGAGTACCGCTGGCGCTTCTTCGCATCACGTCCACTCGCAGCTCTGGGGGTCGACGCGATCGTGATGCCGTTCCGCCGCATGTGGTCGCAGGTGCGGCTGCCGGTGGCGTTGGCGCGTGAACGGCCTGACCTTCTTTTC
>VBII01000037.1 GCA_005887735.1 Chloroflexota bacterium | reverse complement strand
GTTTGGCGCTGCCGGGAATGGGTCGTTTTGATCAAAACGCACGCAATCGGCCGTGCCTCCTGCCATGACCTCCATCCCCCCGGGCCTGATCGTCGCCGTGCTCCTGACACTCATCGTCTCCCAGCTCTGCTACGCCTTCCTGCCCTACCGCCGCCGCGCTTACGTTCCGATCCTGGTCATGACCGCGGTCGGCTTCGGCCTCGGCCAGCTGTGGGACTTTCTCGGGCTGCCCGCGCTCCGCCTCGGCCAGGCCGACCTCCTGCCTGGCCTGATCTTCGCCCTGCTCCTGCAGCCGCTGGCGCGGTTCGTCCCCAGGCCGAGCCACGAACCGAAGGAGCCGGATCCCGGCAAGTCGAACCCGCGCACTTAAGATTGCTGCTGTGTTTGCGGTCGCTGCGCGGGGGGTATTCAGTCGATGAACAGCCAGAGCTTCATGTGGATCGCGTTCGGGGTGGCCGCGTTGATCGTGGCGTTCGCCCTGGCCGCGCTCTTGATCCGGCTGCGCGGAACCCTGGGAGCGGTCGAAGAGCTGCTCGACACGACCAACGAAGAGATGAAAGAGACGTTGCCTGAGGTGCGACAGACCATCGAGAACGTGAACGACATCACGTCGGGGGTCAACGTCGGCCTGAGGACTGGCGGCCGCGGACTGGCCGCGGTCGGCCGCGGGATAAGCTCCGCGGCGCACGGCGCGAGGGTGGCGGGTCAGAGCCTTGTTCGCTCGGTTAAAGGAGGTTAGCGATGGCTGACGAGAGAGACGGCGGCGGCGGCTTTGGTTGGTTCATCATCGGCGGCCTGATCGGTGCGGCGGTCGGCGCCTACATCGCCTCGGGCCCCGGCAAAGAGCAGATCGACAGCCTGCGCAGCAAGACGATCGAGCTCAGCGGCAGCGAGCCCGTCCAGCGGGCCCGCGACGCGGCGCAACGGGCGCGGACCATCGTCACGGACCCGGATCACCCCGTCGGCAAGGCGATCCAGGACGGCGTCGCGGCGGCAAAGCGAAAGCGAGAGGAGCTCGAGGCGGCCGCGTCCCGCAGGATGCAGCAGGCGTCGACCAACCTCGAGGAATAGGCGGCGACCCGTGGCCAAGCGCAACCTGGCTGAGCTGAAGATCCCCGCCACCTCGGCATTCATCCCTGTCGCCAAGCGCGTAGCAACAACGCTTGGAGGCCAGCTCGGCCTGAGCCTGATGGACCTCGACGAGCTGGCGATCGCGCTCACGCAGGCGTGTGACAGCGCGATCGCCGCGGCCGACGATCTCGGCACTCCCGCGGACCTCAAGCTCACCTACTTCGCGACCAACCGGGCACTTGTGGTCGACGTCGACCTGATGCCGACCGGGGCTGCGCTGTCGCTGCCGGCGGTCCCTCACGACTCGACCGTCGACCCGGAGCTGCAGCGGCTCGCGTACGAGATGATCCGGTGCTTCGTCGATGACTTTCGACCGACCATCGAGCCGCGCACCGGTCACGTGAGCTTCCGAATGGTCAAGCACCTGGCAGGCTGATCCCCGACCGGCGGACACTTAATAAGCTTTGGCATCGTCGACGCGGTTGCCCCGCGAGGAATTGCGTGCGCTCCACCGCCGGTACAAGGAGACCGAAGATCCCGCTGAGCGGGATCGCATTCGCGCGCAGCTGATCGACTCCTACCACGACTTCGTCTATTTCCTGGCCCGGAAGTTTCAGAACCGCGGGGAGCCGCTCGACGACATCGTGCAGGTCGGTTACCTCGGCCTGATCAAGGCCATCGAGCGCTTCGACCCCGACCTCGGCTACGAGTTCACCACCTTCGCGACCCTGACCGTGGCCGGCGAGATCAAGCGCTACTTCCGTGACAAAGGGACCGCGATTCGTTTCCCGCGGCGACTCCAGGAGCTGCACCAGTCAGTGGTCCGGGTCAACGAGCAGATGAAGAACGAGCTCGGCCGGGAGCCGACGGTGACCGAGCTCGCCGATCGGCTTGGGGTTACGCCGGACGACGTGACGGAAGCGATGGAAATGGGGCCGGCCTACGTGCCGATCTCGCTCGATCAGCCGGTCGCGTCGGGCGACAGCCAGGACAACCGCTCCATCGCGGAGCAGATCGGCGGCGCGGATCCGGAGCTCGACCGCGTGGAGATGCGCGACGTCCTGGATCGCGCCATGGAGCATCTGACACCACGTGAGCGCGCGATCATGGCGATGAGGTTTTACGAGCAGATGTCCCAGTCGGAGATCGCGCGGCGCCTCGGCATCAGCCAGATGCATGTTTCCCGCCTGCAGCGCGCAGCGCTGGAGCAGTTGAGAAAGTACGTGCCCGAAGAAACCGCAAGCTGATGCCTCTACTCGAAGACGAAGCGCCAGAGGATCCATATCAGCTTTTCAGCAAATGGTTTGGGGAGGCCATGGACGCCGGCGTGCCGCAGCCCGATGCGATGACGCTGGCGACTTCCGGCGAAGAGGGGCCGTCCGCGCGAATGGTCCTCTACAAGGGTTTGCAGAACGGCTCCTTCATCTTCTACTCCAACTACGACAGCCGGAAAGGCCGCGATCTGGCGCACGACCGCCGCGCCGCTCTGGTCTTCTACTGGTCGGCCACCCGGCACCAGGTGAGGGTCTACGGCACGGTGCGCAAGCTGAGCCGCGAGGCCTCGGCCGAGTACTTCGCCACCCGGCCACGAGGGGCGCAGTTGGCGGCGCTTGGATCTCCGCAAAGCCGCATCGTGCGATCCCGCGCGGCGCTCGAGAGGCGCGTGCTCGACTTTGCGGCCACCCATCCGCATGAAGTGCCGCTGCCTCGCACCTGGGGCGGCTACGCGCTGCGCCCGGTCTGGATCGAGTTCTGGGAAAACCGAGAAGACCGCCTCCACGACCGCCTTCGCTACGTGCTGGACTACAAAGGCGCTTGGCGCATGGAGAGGCTCGCCCCTTAAACTCGCCTTACCCCGTGACCGGGAATGAGATCCGCACACGCTTTCTAGAGCATTTCGCGAGCCGGGAGCATCTGGTCCTGCCTAGCGCGCCGCTGGTGCCGCACGGCGACCCGAGCACGCTCTTCATCTCGGCCGGAATGCAGCCGCTCCAGCCCTACTACCTGGGCCTGAGCAAGCCGCCCGCGCCCCGACTCGCCAGCGCCCAGAAATGCTTGCGCACAGTCGACATCGAAGAGGTGGGCAAGACCGACCGGCATAACACCTTCTTCGAGATGCTCGGCAACTTCACGCCGACGGGCGACTACTTCAAGGAGACGGCGATTCCACTGGCGTGGGAGCTCGTTACGCAGGGGTTCCACATGCCGGTGGACAGGCTTCGCGTTACGGTGCATCCATCTGACGACCAGGCCTTCGAGATCTGGACAAGCAAGACGGATATCGCCGCTCAGCACGTGACGCGGCTCGGAGACAACTGGTGGGGCCTCGGACGAGGACCGTGCGGGCCCGACTCCGAGATCTGGTGGGACCGGGGCCGCGAGGCGGGCTGCGGCCAGCCCGACTGCTACCCGGACCACTGCGCCCGCTTCACCGAGTTCTGGAATCTTGTGCTGCCGGAGTACGACCAGCGCGCCGATCTCTCCAGTCCTCCAACGACGGCGGAAGCGATCCAGCGCGGTGTGAAAGATGGAGCGTTGGTCCGTCTCGCCAAGCCTGCAGTCGACACAGGCATGGGCCTGGAGCGCATCAGCTTCATCCTCCAGGGCAAGAACAACATCTTCGAGTCGGACGTGCTGGCGCCGCTCGTTGAGTTCTTTCACGAGCACAGCCGCAAGCCGACGCAGCTTTCGGAACGCATCATCGCCGACCATGTCCGTGCGGTCACCTTCTGCATCGCCGACGGCGTCGTGCCGTCCAACGAGGGTCGCGGCTACGTGCTGCGTCGGCTCCTCCGCCGCGCCGCGCTGCACGGCCGCAACATCGGTCTGAGCGCCAAGCTGTCGGCCGGCGCGGAGCGCACCGTCGCGATGTTCAAAGACCATTACCCGGAGCTGAGGGACCGACAGCGGCTGATCATCGAGACCGTCGACACCGAGGTGGAGCGCTTCGCAAGGACCCTCGAGCAGGGCATGGAGCAGTTCGAAAAGGTGGCATCGCGGGGCGCGAAGACGTTGTCCGGCGAGGACGCGTTTCGTCTTCACGACTCGTTTGGTTTCCCCGTGGAGCTGACGCGCGAGGTGGCAACAGAGCGTGGCATCGCCGTCGATGAGGAAGGATTCCGCGCCGAGATGGAATCGCAGCGCCAACGCTCGCGGCGGAATGTCCCACAGCGAGCTGACGTCTGAAAGTGCAGTCGCGGCTATCCGCAGTGGTGGAGCGCCTGTCGACACAGCCAAAGAAGGCGACCTGGTGGACGTCTTCCTCGATGAGACACCGTTTTATGCCGAGTCCGGCGGCCAGATCGGCGATACCGGCTTGATCACGACGCCAAGCGGTCGAGTTCGCATCGACGACACACAAAAACCCGTCGAAGGCGCGGTCGCGCACATCGGCACAGTCGTGACGGGCGAGATCGTCGTGGGGCAAAAGGCCACCGCTGCGGTCGACGAGAAGCGACGGCGTCAGATCATGCGCCACCACTCCGCAACGCATCTGCTCCACAAGGCGCTCCGCGAGACGCTGGGCGAGCAGGTAGTCCAGAAAGGCTCATGGGTCGGTCCTGACCACACCACGTTCGACATCCCGCTGAATCGCGCCTTGACCAAGGAAGAGATCGATCGGGTCAACCGGCGTGTGATGGACAAGATCCGTGAGGCGCTTCCCTTTCACGAAAGTCAGAAACCGTACAAGGAAGCGGTCGCCCAGGGCGCGATGCACCTGTTCGAGGAGAAGTACGGCGACGTCGTCCGGGTCGTGTGCTTCGGCGACTGGACGTGCGAGCTGTGCGGCGGCACGCACGTAAAGAACACAGCCGACATCGGTCCCGCCGTGATCGTGTCCGAATCGAGCATCGGATCGGGTCTACGCCGGATCGACCTGGTCGCGGGCGAGGCGGCCGACGACCTCATCCGGCGGGACAGGGACCTTCTCGCCGAGGTGGCGAGGTCGTTGAACACGAGCCCCGAGCAGGTGCCTCAACGCATCGCGGCCCTCCGCGCCCAGCTGAAGGAGGCCGAGCGGGAACGCGAGAGGCTTCGCCGCGAGCGGATCGGAGGTGACGGGGTATCGGTGAAGCACGGCCGCGTCGACTATGTCGCCGAGACCGTGGACGCCTCCACCGTCGAGGAGCTCAGGGCTTACGCAGACCGCTACCTCGAACGAGTTCACTCCGGTGTCGTAACTCTTGTCGCCGGAGACAAGTTTGTGATCAAGGTGTCCAATGACCTCGTGCCTCAGTACGATGCCACGCGCCTCAAGGAGTTCTTAGGCACCGGCGGCGGCCGGCCCCAGCTGGTCAGCGGCAAGCTGACCGTGCCCGCGGAAGAAGCCTTCCGGCGCCTGGACGAGGCGTTAGGGGCCCAATGACGAAATTCAAGTTCCTGCGCAAGCGCAGCGACTACTACCGCCACTTCACCGTGCTCGACATCGGCACCGACCTGATCAAAGTTCTCGTCGTCCGCCGTGAGGGTCCAGACGGCGAGGTGCTGGGAGTGGGGAGGGAGCCGCAGGCGCCGGCGGCGATGTCAGGCGGCGCGATCGCCGACCTCGAATCGGTCATCCGGTCCTGCAACCGCGCGCTCGAAGCGGCCGAGGACATGGCCAGGACAGTGCCTGGCCAGGTCGTGGTCGGCATCGCCGGCGAGCTGATCAAAGGCTTTTCATCGACCATCGCGTATCCCCGCGAGAACTCGAAGTCGCGGGTGCGGCCGGGCGAGATGTCGACCATGCTCCAGATGGTCCAACGCCGAGCCCTCCGCGAGGCTCAGCACCTGCTGGAGATGGAGCGGAGCTACGGCCAGCTCGAGGCGCGGCTGGTCCATTCCGCCATCACCAACGTCCGCGTCGACGGCTACCCGGTCACGAACCCCGTCGGCTTCACCGGGAAAAACCTCGAGGTCACCGTCTTCAACACGTTCGCCCCCATGACGCACATCGACGCGGTCGAGACCGTCGTGCGCGAGCTCGACCTGGAGCTGGCTGCGGCTGTGGCCCAACCCTATGCGCTGGCTCGCGCATGTGCCAACGAGGAGATCTGGGCCGAGGGCGGAATCTTCGTCGACGTGGGCGGAGGGACGACCGATGTGGCGCTGATCCGCGACGGCGGCGTCGAAGGCACCCGGATGTTCAACCTCGGTGGCCGTGCGTTCACGCGCCGCCTAGCCCTGGCTTTCGGCCTCAGCTACGAGGAAGCCGAGGCGCGCAAGCTTCGCCATTCCGAGGGCCTGCTCTCCGCGGATCAGCACCGCCAGGTGTCCGAGCTGCTGGGCGCGGACGCCGAAGTGCTGCTGCAGGGCCTCGCCCTGAGCATCAAAGAGCTTTCCCGCGGCGAGCGGCTTCCGTCCAGCATCTACCTCTGCGGCGGGGGAAGCCTGCTTCCCGAGCTGACGCTGGAGATGGTCAAGAACAACTGGGCGGCGGGACTTCCGTTTCCTCGCGAACCGCGCGTCCGGCACCTGGTGCCGTCCGACGTCCGCAACCTGACCGACTCGACGGGCCAGCTTTCGAGCCCCCAAGACATAGCCCCGATGGGCCTCGCCAACCATGCCCTGCGAACCGAAGCCGAGGAGCGCGACACGGTCAATACCGTCATGAGACGGGTCCTAAGCGCTATAAAAGTCTGACCAGAACCTCAGGAGACCCATAAACGCCATGGCAACAAACCCGATTTACGTCGAGACAGAAGAGGAAATACCCGAGCTCGTGGAGCGACTTCGCCGCTATCACGGCGAGGACACGATGCTCGTCCTGCCCATGCGCTCGCGCATCGGGCAGAGCCGTTTCAACTTTCAGTTGCTGCGCAACTACTCGGCCCGGCTGGGCAAGCGGGTCACGGTCGTCTGCGACGACCCGGCGGTCCAGAAGATGGCTTCCGAGACCGGATTCGCAGTGTTCGGGGCGGTCGGACCGGAAGGCCAGGGCATCCCCTCCGAGGCCGAGAGACCCCGGCCGCTTCCTTCTCTACGTCACCGCCATAACCCTCATCCTGGTCGGCATCTTTGCGGTCGGGGTGTTCGTGCCGTCGGCTTCGGTCACGTTGGTCGCACAGGCGGCGCCGTTCACCGAGAAGGACGTCGAGATTCCGGCGCAGCCGGGCAAGGGGCCCATCCACGTGCGGGCGGTCACGATCTCCAACTCCAACTCGCAGGGGTTCAAGGTGACCGGCTCGATCGATGTCCCACTCGCTCCGGCGACGGGCCAGGTCGTCTACACCAATGACCTGACCCAGGGGATAAGCAACTCGCCAGGCCTGTTGTTCAGGTACGGGCAGCGACTCATGAACACCAACGGCCTCGAGTTTGCGCAGACCTCTGGAGACACCGTCGTCCCGTGGCACGGCCAGAAGACGGTCAACGTGGTCGCGGTGAAACCTGGCACCACTGGCAACGTGGGCGATCACACGATCACTCAGATCGAGAACTGCTGCGATCCATTCGACGGGTCGAAGATCCACGTGACCAACCCGCTGGCAACCGGCGGCGGGACCAATCCCTCGTCCACGCCGCAGATGACCGAGTCGGACTTCGACGCCGCCCGCGCCCAGCTCGAGCAGTCGATCCACCAATCTATCGCGCAGCAGCTGGCCGCGGCCGGCCAGCAGGGCGAGAAGCTGAGCGAGACCATCATCTTCGGTCCTCCGCAGTTCACCACCGACCACCAGCCGCAGGACAAGGTGCCGACGTTCACGGGCACGATGACGGTCGTCGGTGAAGGCGACTTCTACATCGACTCGGAGGTCATCACCGCCTACAAGACGTATCTGGCCCAGCACGTGCCGAACAACCAGCAGCTGCTGACCGAGAGCCCGATCCAGGTCACGTACCGGCTCCTCAGCTCGGCCAAGGGCGGATTCCTCGTCTTCGTCGGGAGCGCCTCGGCGTACGTCGCTCCGACCCTCGACGAGGCGCAGATCCGGGCGGCGATCGTCGGCCGGCCGGTGGCCCAGGCCCGCTTCTACCTCGAGAAGCTCCCCATCCGCTCAGTCGCGATCAAGGAAGAGCCGCTCGCGCTTCCGCTCATGCCGCTGCTCGACCGGCGCATCACCCTCCACTACGTGGTGCAGTCGAACGCCCCGTCGGCCGCGGCCGCCGCCCAGGGGACTCCCAAGGCAGCGCCGTCGCCCTCGCCGTCGCACAGCCCTTAGTGGCGCGGGTGCTGGCGGTCGATCCCGGATCCAAACGGGTTGGCATCGCCGTCAGCGATCCGACCGGGACGATCGCGCAGCCGCTGACCACCGTGGATGCGGAGCCGCACTCGACACTTGCCCAACGCCTGGTCGAGATCGCACGGGCGAACGAAGCCGCACGCATCGTCGTCGGCTTGCCCCGCCGGATGGACGGTTCCTACGGTCCGGAGGCGAAGGCGGCCCGCGAGCTCGCGGACGCGGTGCGCAAGGCATCAGGGTTGCCGGTCGAGCTCGCGGACGAACGGCTCACCACGGTCGCCGCCGAACGTTCGATGCTGGAGGGTGGTGCGCGCCGGGCCAAAAGGCGAGCGACTGTCGACCGCGTGGCTGCAGCGCTGTTGCTCCAGTCACATCTCGACCGGAAAAAGTGACAGACGACGAAGTCACTCTGATTGACGAGGCAGGCGTCGAACGCCGCTTCAGGATGCACGACGCGTTCGACCTCGACGGAGTGGCCTATTACCTGGTGGAAGATGCGTCGGACCCGGAAAGCGTCCTGCTCCTTCGTGAATCCGGGTCGGGTCTCGAGACCGTCGACGGCGACGACTTCAAGCGCGTGATGGCCGCCCTCGAAGAGGACCGCGTCGAGTGAGGCGGCTGATCGCCCTCGTCGTGGTCCTCGCGCTGCTTGGCTTTGGCACGTCGCGGGCGATCGACTGGTGGAACTTCAACGTCAACACGCCGATGTCCTCGACCAGTCACGCGGTGGCGTTCCACGTCGACATAGGTGAGACGTCATCTGACATCGGCACCGAGCTGTACAACCAGCGGCTCATTCGCAGCACCCTCGCGTTCGACGTCTACACGCGGGCCACGAATGCGGGCCCGAAGTTCCAGGCGGGCTCCTTTGTGCTCAACACGAACATGTCGATGAGCCAGATCGTCAGCGCACTCCAGCACGGACGCCCGGACGAGAAGACGATCACATTCCCTGAGGGATTTCCGCTGCGCTATCAGGAGAAGCAGCTGACCGGCGTCACGGGCACCGCCTACCTAGCTGCGGCGAAGGATCCCGGCTGGGCCTCGCTCTACAACTTCCTCCCGGCGCAAGGCAGCAACACCGACTACCCGTATGAGGGCTACCTCTTCCCCGACACGTACCTTCTCGATCCGGCCGCGGGGTCGAGAGGCCTCGTCAAGGAGCAGCTCGACCAGTTCGGCGCCGTGTTCACGGCCGACTGGCGCAACCAGATCGCGAAAGCCACCGACGCCAGGCCGGCAGAGGACATCCGCTCCATCGTGATCCTGGCTTCCATGGTCGACCGCGAAGCCAACAACAAGACTTCGACCGACCGCGGGAACGTGTGCAGCGTTTACTACAACCGGCTGGCAGCGAGCATCCCCTTGGGCGTCGACGCCACGCTGCTCTACGGTCTGGGCCGGCTCTCACCCGAACCGACGGGAACGGAGCTCGCCCTCGACTCGGCGTACAACACGCGCAAGCACGCCGGGCTTCCCCCGAGCGCGATCAGCAACCCGGGACGCGCCGCGCTCCTCGCCTGCATCAACCCGCCCAAGACCAGCTACCTGTTCTATTTCACCGACAGGCAGGGCACGACGCACTTCGAGACCAACCAGCACGACTTCGACGCCGACGTCGCGAAGTACGGCACGAGCGGAAGCTGAAACAAAGGCACCCTCTCCCCAAGGGGGAGAGGGTTGGGGTGAGGGGGACTCGCTGAAAGTTTTTCTACTCGGCAAGGGGATTTCCTACTCACGCAGCCCGGCCATGCACAACGCGGCCTTCCAGGCCTTGGACATGGACTGGACCTATGACCTCATGGACGTCGAACCA
Organism: Chloroflexota bacterium; assembly: GCA_005887735.1. GTDB lineage: Bacteria > Chloroflexota > Dormibacteria > Dormibacterales > Dormibacteraceae > 40CM-4-65-16. Next base: position 5,610 of record VBII01000037.1, on the reverse strand, counting down.
GCTGGACTGAGAGCTGCGACGGCCGCGTTGCGCGCACCCGATGTGGGCGGCGCCAACGTCACCATTCCTTACAAACAGACAGTGATGGAGCATCTAGACGCGATCGCGCCTGAGGCCATGCGCTCCCGTGCGGTCAACACCATCGTCAACGACGGTGGGCGTCTTGGGGGTTTCAATACCGACATCCAGGCGATACGCGCCGCGGTCGAGCAGGTCGGCGTCGAACCCCGAAGCGCGAACGTGGTGATCCTGGGTGGCGGTGGAGCGGCACGAGCCACAGCAGCTGCGCTCGAAGGTTCACACCTCACGTTCGTCGTCCGCCGTCGAGGAGAGGCGGACGTGCCGGGCAAATCGATCGGGTGGGGCGACGCCTCCGTCCCGGCGCTGACCCGCGAGGCTGACCTTCTGATCAACGCCACGCCGCTGGGCCGCAACGAGGAGATGCCGCTCCGCCCGGCTGCTCTTCCCAAGTCGGGGGCCGTGATCGACCTGGTCTATGTCACCGGCGGGACGCCGCTAGTCCGCAAGGCGCGGTCGCTGGGCCTGCCGACGGTCGATGGATGGGAGATCTTGCTGGCGCAGGGGGCGGAATCCTTCTTGCTGTGGACCGGACGGGCCGCGCCGATGGACGTGATGCAGTGAACCAATACATCGTTGCCGCGCTATGGGCTGTGGTCGGTGGGGCGGCTGGACTCGGAGTGCGCTGGGGTTCGGAGAAGCTCGCGCGCCTGGAAGAGCTGGAGCTTGGAAGCAAGTGGTGGCAGCAGTTCGGCCCACCAGTGCTGTGCGCGGTCATCTTCGCAATCTCCAGGCTCGAGACCAGCTCCTTCCCACTGCTGGTGGTGCGAAGCGTGTTCGTCGTCGTCCTGGTCCAGGTGATCTTTTTCGACTTCGAGCACCACCTGATCCTCGACAGGGTGATGTTTCCGGCGATGGCGCTGGCCCTCCTGGTCGGCCTTTCCGCCCTTCTAGGCGGCGGTTTGGGACTGTGGCACCAGGACTGGTGGGTCGGCATCGTGATGGGACTCGGGGCGGGACTCCTCTTCCTGCTGCTCGCGCTCGCCGGCTCGGCGATCTTCAAAGCCGAGGCCCTTGGTTTCGGTGACGTCAAGCTGGCGGTCTTCATGGGACTCCTGCTCGGCTGGCCGTACACGCTGAGCGCGCTTTTCTACGGCGTCCTGCTCGCCGCGATCGGCGCCATCGTCTTCATCGTCGCGCATCGGTCGATGAAGGGGACCATCGCTTATGGGCCCTACCTTGCACTGGGGTCGCTCCTCGTCCTCCTCCAATTGCCCTGAGTAGGGGAGAATACGGCGCCATGAGCAAGCTCCTTCCCGGTGAGAACCTCGTCCTCAAAGACCACCCGCACTGGATCACGATCGTCGGCAGCCTCATCCTGCCCGTCGTCCTGGTGATTGCCGTCGTGCTCGCCGACTTCACCATCTTCAGCCCGAACAACGTGAACAGCATCTACGTCCCGCACCTGCGGACCTTCTTGAGCCTTGGCGTGGCCGCCCTGGCGCTGCTCTGGCTCATGGTCGTCTGGATCGGCTGGAGATCCATCACGTACACGTTGACCGACCAGCGGATCACGATCCAGACGGGCGTATTCAGCAGGCAGGAGAAGATCATCCCGGTCGACAGGGTGCAGGACTGCACGACCAGGCAGTCCCTCATCGGGCGCATCTTCGGCTACGGCCGGGTGGAGGTCGACGCCGCCGGCGCGCAGGGCGCCGAAGTGCTCGACTATCTTCCCAACCCGGGTGAGTTCCGCGACCAGGTTTTCGTCCAGTCTGAGAAGCGCCGCGGCGGCGGCATGCCGTCTGCGCCGGCGGGCGCCCCCGTGCCTGTCAACCACAGTGGCGTCTAGGCGATAACCGAACGCAAACCGCTCGCCCTGCTCGGATTCATGGGCGCGGGCAAGACGCTGGTCGGGGCGCTGGTCGCGGAACGTTCACGGGCGCCGTTCTTTGACCTCGATCACCTGGTCGAGGACAAAGCCGGGATGTCGATCCAGGAGCTGTTCGCCACCCACAGCGAGGAGGCGTTCCGCGCGTTTGAGAAGGCGACGCTGCCTACAGTCCTGCGCCCGGGGGCGGTGGTCGCGCTGGGGGGCGGAGTTACCATTGACGACGACAACTGGCGCCTGGTCTCCGCGGAGGCGACCACGGTCTACCTCGAGGTGCCCTTCGCCACGATCTGGGAGCGGGTCCACCATCTCCCCGGTCGCCCACTGGCCTTCAACCGAACCTCGGCCGAGGTCGAGGCGTTGTTCGAGCGCCGCCGGGCGCGCTATGAAGAGGCGGCGCACCGGGTTGACGCAACTCGACCCGCAAGCTCGGTCGCTGACGAGGTCTTGAAAATTTGGTCCGCTTGATCCTCGATTCGGCTTCCGGCGGATACCCGGTCCTCATCGGCACCAACTTGAACCGCGAGCTCCGCAACGTGATCACACGTCTCGATCCGACGGGGGCCGCGATCATCACCGATGCGAACGTGCGGCCGTACGCGGCCAAGGTCGCCAAGGCGATCAAGCGGGCCGGGTTGAAGACATCGATCCACGCCATCCCGGCGAGCGAACGCTCGAAGTCGATGGCCCAGCTCGAGTCAGCGCTCGCGTTCCTGGAGAGGAATCGGATCGACCGCGGAGGCTGCGTCATCGCGGTGGGCGGCGGTACGGTGGGCGACCTTGCCGGTTTCGCTGCCGCGATATGGCAGCGCGGGGTGCGGCTGGTCGCGGTGCCGACGACCCTGCTTGCAATGGTCGACTCGAGCATCGGGGGCAAGACCGGGATCAACGGGCTCAAGTCGAAGAATGCGGTCGGGGCGTTCTGGCAGCCTGCGGCGGTGGTGGCCGACCTGGCGAGCATCAAAACCCTTCCCGCCGCGAACTACCGGGACGCGTTCGCCGAGGTTGTAAAGTACGCCGTCGCCATGGATCGCGGCCTGTTCGACCTGCTGCAGCGGAACAGCCCTCGCCTGCTCGAGCGCGACACCTCGATGCTCGAGCGCGTCGTTTTCCGATGCGTCGCGGCGAAGGCGCTCGTGGTGGCCAAAGACGAGAGGGATCGCGGGCCGCGGGCCATCCTGAACTACGGGCACACTGCCGGGCACGCCCTCGAGGCGGCGACCGGCTTCCGAATCGCCCATGGCCGGGCCGTCGCCTTCGGGATGCGGGTGGCCGCCCAGATCGCGTTCGCAATGGACCTGTGCAGCAAGCGCGTGGTCGAGTCGCAGGACGCGCTGCTCGAGGCTTTCGAGCTTCCGCACCGGCCGCCGCACGCCAACCTCAACCGCGTCCTGGCGGCGATGGCGATGGACAAGAAGGCGCGCCGCGGCAAGGTGGCGTGGGTGATGCCGCGCCGAATCGGACATGCCGAGATCGGGCATTCCGTTCCCGGCGCTCTGGTCAGGCGCGTCGTCAAGAGGTCGCTGGCATGAAGAAGTCGGTGGTCGTTGTCAACGGGCCTAACCTCAACCTGCTCGGCACGCGAGAGCCGCACATCTACGGCACCCGGTCGCTGCAGGACCTCGAGGACATCGTGCGCGCCAAGGCCAAGAACCTTGATCTGGAGGTGAGCTTTTACCAGAGCAATCACGAGGGTGAGATCATCGACTTCCTGCAGAAGCACGCGCCGGGCTCGGCCGGCATCATCATCAACCCGGCCGCGCTCACCCACTATTCGGTCGCGCTCTACGATTGTCTGCAGGCTCTCGCGCTGCCTGTCGTGGAAGTTCACATCTCGAACATCCATGCGCGCGAGGAGTTCAGGGCCAAAAGCGTGACCGCCCGCGCGGCCCGCGGCGTGATTACCGGGCTCGGTTTTGCGGGATACGAGCTGGCACTGGAGTATTTAGCGGCGCAAGAATGATTTCAAGCAACGACTTCCGCAATGGGACCATGTTCGAGATGGACGGCCAGCTGCTGTCGATCGTGAGCGTGGAGCACATCAAGCTGGCGCGCGCCGGAGCCGTGATCAAGGCCAAGCTGCGCAACGTGCTGACCGGCTCGATCTTTGAGCAGAGCTTCCGCAGTGGGGACAAGTACCGCGTGGTTCGCATCGACAATTCCGAGGCGACCTACTCGTATTCCGATGGCAACCATCACTACTTCATGGACACCAAGACGTACGACCAGGTCCCGGTCGATGACGACATGCTCGAGTCGGTGCTCCCGCTCCTGAAGGAGGGCAGCACCGTTTTTCTGCAGCGCTACCAGGACCGGCTGATCGGCGTCGAGCTCCCGATCAACGTGGATCTGAAAGTCGTTTCGACCGATCCCGGATTCAAAGGTGACACTGTGTCGGGCGCGACCAAGCCGGCGAAGCTCGAGACGGGGGCGATGGTCCAGGTCCCGCTGTTCATTCAGTCCGGGGACGTGATCCGCGTCGACACGCGCGATCATTCGTATGTCGAGCGGGCGTAAACCGGTTGAGTAGGACCAGGACCAGTCCTTCGAGGCGTAGGATCAACCGGTTATGAGTGAGAACGGTTCGCTGGGGGCGGTCCGCGTGGCCAATGAAGTGATCGCGAGCATCGCAGCCTTGGCCGCTTGCGAAGTAGAAGGTGTGGAGGGCATGGACGAGGCTGCGGCTCGTCACTTCGGTGATTGGGTGCGACGCCAGGCCGCGCATCGCGGAGTCCGTGTGCACATCGAGGGCGATCGTTCGATCCATCTCGAGGTGTTCATCACTGTTGACTCGGAGGCCAAGCTCGCCGATGTCGCAGCTGCCGTGCAGGCCAACGTTGTGGAAGCGACCGAGCGCATGCTCGGCCTCGAGGTCGGTGAGGTGAACGTCTTCGTCTCGAGCGTCGCCTTCGCCACCTAGACGCAACGCGGTGGGCAAGCGCCACCAGGCGCGGGAGCTCGCGCTCAAGGTTCTCTTCCAGTTGGAAGGTACGAGCGATGATCCCGCTGAGGTGCTGGGCTACCACGCGTCTGAGAACGCCGCGACGGACGACGTCGCCGGCTTCGCCGGCCAGCTCGTCCGAGGGGTGATGGCGAACCAGGACAGGCTCGACGCGATCCTCAGCGAGGCTTCCGAGCACTGGAAGCTCGAGCAGATGGCCAAGGTCGACCGCATCATCCTGCGCATCGCGGTCTACGAGATCGCGATCGACCGACGCGTCCCGACCAAGGCGGCGATCAACGAATCGATCGAGCTCGCCAAGACGTTCTCGGGTGACGAAGCCGGAAAGTTCGTCAACGGCATCCTCGGCAAGGTGGCCGCGACGGCGACTTGAGCGAGCGTGGATTCGACGACTTGCTCGCCGACCTCGAGAAGGCGATTGCAAAGCTCGCCGACGGCACGGCCCCGCTGGAGGATCTTGTGAGGGCTCACGAGGTCGCCGTGGGGCTGCTGGCCGAAACCCAGTCGCGGCTGGCGGAGCTCAAAGCCCGCGCCGACGCTGCCGCACAGTTGCTGTCGCAATGAGATTTCTTCTCGCCCCGCTGGTGGCCTGGGCGATCGCACAGGCCGCCAAGGTGACGCTGACGTCGGTCCGCGAGCGGCGGCTGAACCTGAGGGTGCTGGCCGAGACGGGGGGTATGCCCAGCAGCCACAGCGCGATCGTCATGGGCCTGACCACGGCGATCGGTAAATATTCCGG
>VBII01000248.1 GCA_005887735.1 Chloroflexota bacterium | reverse complement strand
GGAGTCTGCCGACAGAAGGCTGACGTCTTCGTAGATTCGCGCGGTGTTCGGGTTGTAGTTGCCTGTCGAGACATGGAGGTAGTGCTGGATGTGCCCACCTTCACGCCGGACGACAAGCGTCACCTTCGCGTGGGTCTTGAGACCAAGGAGCCCATACACGACGTGCACGTTCGCTTCCTCTAGCGCGCGCGCCCATCCGATGTTCGCCTGCTCGTCGCCGCGGGCCTTGATCTCGACGAGCGCGACGACCTGCTTGCCGCGTTCCGCGGCGCGGATCAGCGCGCGGACGATGGGGCTCGCCGGCCCAGACGTGCGATAGAGGGTCTGCTTGATGGCGAGCACCTCGGGATCGCTTGCCGCGTGATCGATGAACGCTTCGACCGACGTGGCGAAGGAGTCATAGGGGTGATGCGCCAGCACGTCGCCCGCGCGCAGGACCGCGAACAGGTCAGGGACCTCCGCGGCGATTCCGCGCAGCCGAGGTTGCGTGGTCGGGGTCCAGCTCTCTTCCTTGAGGTCGGGTCGGTCGAGGTGCGTCAGCAACGAAAGACTTCCCATGTCGAGCAAGCCGTCGATCTGGTACACGTCCGCCGGCTGCAGTTCGAGCTCGCGCATCAGCAGCTCGAGAACCTCGGGTGACATCCGCGGATCGACCTCGAGCCGCACGACGCGAGCATGGCGGCGCCGCCGGCGCAACTCGGTCTGGATCGCAGCGAGCAGGTCTTCGGCGTCGCTGTCCACGTCGTCAAGGTCGCCGTCCCGTGTAACGCGGAATGGATAGTGGGCGATTATCTCCATCCCCGGGAACAACGCAGTGAGATGGAGCGCGATCACATCCTCCAGCGGCATGTAGCGCTCGCCCCCTTCAGTCGAGCTGTCGAGGGGGATGAATCGCGGTAGCACAGGCGGCACCTTCACGCGCGCGAAGCGCGGCTGTCTCCGCTGCGGGTCGCGAACGCGCACGGCCAGGTTCAAGGATAGGTGCGAGATGTACGGAAATGGGTGACCTGGATCGACGGCCAGCGGGGTGAGGACGGGGAAGATCTGCTCGCGGAACACGGTGTGCAGATGGCTGAGCTCCTGCTTGCTCATGTCCTCCGCCCGGACCACCGCGATCCCCTCGCCCGCCAGCGCAGGGGCGATTCCGCGGTTGTAGATGTTGACCTGTCGGTCGACCAGACCTTCGACGCGAGCGCGGATGGCCTTGAGCTGCTCCAGCGGCGACATGCCGTCCGGTGAAGCTACGGCCACGGCCGCCAGGACCTGCTCTTTCAACCCGGCCACACGGACCTGGAAGAAGTCATCCAGGTTCTGGCTGAAAATGGCCAGGAAACGCACCCGCTCGAGAAGCGGCAGCCGCACGTCCTCGGCCATCACGAGCACACGCTCGTCGAAATCGAGCCGAGAAAGCTCGCGATTGATGTATCGGGAGCTGGCCAGCGCGAGGACAGGCAAAGACTCCGGTTCGGGGTGGGCTCCGACCGCCACGGACTGAACTCTAGCGGGTGGTAACGGACCTCAGGTTAGGAGCCGGTAAAGGATCGTCGGGCCGTTCAAGCGGCCGTAGCCAGGCTACTGTTGGCCGCCTGGCACGTTCAGGCAAGCTGCCACGCGGCCGAGCTCGGCGGCAGCCTCAAAACGCCTCCGTCGGCCCTGACGAGTGGGCTGCTTCCGAAAAGTAGCCTCCCGCGAGCAGGCAGCCGCACTGGCCGTTCGAGGAAGTTGCAGGCGACCGTCAGCCGGCCCCGCGTGTAGGCAAGGATGCCGGGGGGAACCCTCTGCCAGACCATCAGCTCCGGCAGGTGACTGGCGAGGCGTCGCCGCTCTGCCAGCGCCTGCCTGAAGTGACCCAGGGTCGACTCCTGCGATCCGGCCTGGACGTCTACGGCGAGTCGGTCCCAGGCCGCCGGCATGGGCAGCCAGGGAGCGGTTGTGGAAAAGCCTGCGTTCGGAAGGCCGCGGCGCCAGGGAAGCGGCACCCGGCATCCGTCCCGACCTTTTTGGCCACCGCGGCTGTGGAAGAACACCGGATCCTGACGCTCGCCGTCGGGGAGGTCGACCTCCTCCAGGCCCAGCTCTTCGCCCTGGTAGAGGAACACCTGTCCGGGGAGGCCCAGCAGCAGCAAGAGGGCGGCCAGGGCACGGGCCCGTCCGGTCGAGCCGCCGCCCAGACGCGTGACCGGCCGCACCACGTCATGGTTGGCCAGCGTCCAGGTCGGTTCCGTTCCTGGACCGCGCAGGGCGCTGCGGCTGACCTCGATCGATCGCTTCCAGAGCGCCGCGTCCCACGGCAGGTGCATGAGGGCGAAGGCCATGTGTAGCTGGTCGGGGACGATGTACCTCGAGTGACGGCGCGGGTCGAAGATCTCGCCGACCAGGACTCGATCTGGTTCGTATTGGTTGGCGATCTGGCGCCATCGCCGGTAGACCTCGTGCAGCTGCGGTTGGTCGATGATCCCGAAGGCCGAGTCGAAACGGGCAGCGCCGGTGACGCGGTCGGCGATCAACGGCCGGTCGGCCAGGTCCTTGCGCTTGAACAGCGCCGCGGCGACGTCGATCCGGAACCCATCCGCGCCGCGATCGAGCCAGAACTGCAGGATGCGCTCGAACTCGGCCGGGACTTCCGGATTCCACCAGTTGAGGTCGGGCTGCTCGGGCGCGAACAGGTGGAGGTACCACTGGGGGCCGTTCGGCTCCGGTGACCAGGCAGGGCCACCGAAAGACGACGTCCAGTTGTTGGGCGGCGAGCCGCCCGGCGTGGGGTCCGCGAAGTGGTAGCGCCCGCGCAACGGGCTTTCCTGAGAGGCGATCGCGGCCTTGAACCATTCGTGCTGGTCGGAGGTGTGATTCGGCACGATGTCGACCAGGACCTTCAACCGCAGCTCGTGCGCCCGCTCCAGCAGGCGGTCGAAGTCCTCCAACGTGCCGTACGCCGGGTCGACGTCGAAATAGTCGGCGACGTCGTAGCCGTGGTCCTTTTGAGGCGACGGATAGAACGGCGTCAGCCAGATGGCGTCGACGCCGAGGTCGCGGAGGTAGCCGAGCTTTGAGGTGACGCCGGGCAGGTCGCCGATCCCGTCGTCATTGGAGTCGGCAAAGCTGCGGACGTAGACCTGGTAGAACACCGCGCTAACCCACCACTGCCGGGGCATGCAGCTAAGTTAGCTGGCAAGAAATGCGCCCTGTTCCCACCCGGCAACACGGCGCCCGCCAGGGGCCGGCCTCCGGCCCCCGGCGTCAGGCGCCTGGCTCAGGCTCCGAGCGCGGCCACCACGTTGGAGAACACGTTCTGGATCTGGTTGCCCATGGTCAAAAGAATCACGATGACGACGATCGAGACCAACACCAAGATCAAGGCATACTCGACCATGCCCTGGCCGCTTTCCCTGCGGCGCGCACGCGAACTCATCCCTTTACTTCCCTCCTTTCCCGGCTGACGGGCGTTGTGAACGGTAACTCGTACAACGCTTGATTTCAGGTTTCATTAAGCCAACCCACTCAACTGTTTGTAATGAGTTCTATAAGCCCGACTAATATGTCGCTGTGCGCAAGCCGGCCTTCACGCTGGAGCAGCTTCGCTCTTTCGTCGCGGTCGCCGAGACCGAGCACATTTCCCGCGCGGCGGCCTCGCTTTTCCTGACCCAGGCGGCGGTCACCCAGCAGCTGCACCACTTCGAGCAAGCCGTGGGCCTTCAGCTTCTGGAGCGGGATGGGCGAAGGGTGAGGCTGACGGACGCCGGCCGGTCACTGGCGGAGACATGCCGCGCCGCGCTGCGGTCGGTCGAGGTCGTTGGGGACTCGGCGCTCGCGATGAAGCACCTGCAGGCGGGCTCCCTGCATCTGGGCGCCAGCCCAACATGCGCGGCCTACTACCTCCCGCCTCACCTGGCCGAGTTCACCCGGCGACATCCGGGCGTCAAGCTCAACGTCGC
>VBII01000246.1:1600-6411 GCA_005887735.1 Chloroflexota bacterium | reverse complement strand
GCCATGATCTTGCCGAGTAAGGTCTTCCACGCCGGGACTTTCACCTTGAGCTTGAGGGCAGGACTGGAGAGGACGAACCTCCTTGCTTTCGCCAGCCTGCCTGAGCGCACTGTGCTCAGCATTACCACACCACCAAACGAATGACCCAGGGGCACGACCTCTCCGGACGCCTGGCTCTCGACGTGATTGACGAATGCAGCCGAGTCGTCGACCCATTGCGACCACGAGTCGACGTGGCCGCGCCGTCCATCGCTTTCGCCATGGCCTCGCAGGTCAATCGCGTACGTCGCCATGCCGTGGCGAGCCATACCGTCAGCGAACCGCTGGTAACGGCCGCTGTGCTCGCCTAAACCATGCACGACCGCAAACGTGACCCCGGCGCCCGAGGTGGCCCATGACCGGTAGGCCAGCCTGGTCCCGTCCGCCGAATTGATGAATCCTTTGGCTGCCAGCGCGCCGTCAGGCGCCAAGGTGACCGAACCCACGCAGGATCTTGAGCGCCTCTTGCTCGGCTTCGAGCAGCGTCGGTGCGTATGCGCGGATGCCGCAAAGCGCGTAAGCCCACTCGGGGCTGGGCGGGCCCTGGGAATGGAGGCGAAATGTCGGCGGATAAAAGAAGATCCGCTCGCCTTCGACCTTCTTTATTACGGGCCGCTTGGCAAGGACGTCCTCGAGCGATTGGCCGCTGGGGAGGCGTCCCCGCCCGAAGTCGAGGCGCCGCAGCTTGGCCAGCGGATGATCCTCGTCGCGAATCGAGGTGCGGATACCGTATTCGGCGCTCAAGTCACGCATGAAGATCGTGATGATCAGGGCGTCGGTTTCGTCGCCGGCCATCTTCACGAAGCCGGCAGCCGTCAGGGTGCTACCTTCGTCGTTCTTCAGGTGTCGGAAGAATTCCATCTCGAAGAGCCCACGGGATTGTGAGCTCGCAACCCATGGTGTGCCGCACCGCCACGCACGGGCATCGCCAAGCATCTCGAACTGCTCGTGAACGCGCTCAAGTCGATGCTCGGGAAGACCATTTAACCGGTAGTGAAGGACTCTCGGCACGTCGACTAAGCCTACCGGTCAGGCCGCCGGCTGCGGCGTCGTTCTGGCCAGTCGCATTACCTCCTCCTGCCAGGGTGGTGCTTTGACCCCGATGCCAAGCCGGTCAGAACCCGCGGCCAGTAGAAAGTCACCGCGGTGGGCGCCTTCGAGGAAGGCTCTTTGCTGCGTGCTCAGATGGAATGCCTCCTGCAACTTTGCCGCCTCGACCGGGCGCTGGGCGCCAAAGAAAACGAGCGCCGGGTTCGTGGCGACGACAGCGCCCTGCTCCGAGCTCAAGAGATCGCCCGGATTCTGCGTCGCGAAAACGAGGGAGCCGCGGTACTTGCGGATGCGCCTGGCAAGGCTGACGACGAAGCGGCGGATGGTCGCGTCCTCAAAGAGCAAACCGAGCTCATCGATCACGAGCATCCGGCGACGGTCCCTACGTTTGATGCGGGTCCAGAGGGCCTCGGCAAGCAGGAAATGTACCGGCGCGACCATCTCGTCACGCAACTCGCGCATTCCGAATACGACGATCGGGGCCTCCAGGTCGACGTTGGTCGGGGCGCTGAACATCTGGCCAAGACTGCCGTGGACCCAGCGCTGAAGGATCACCGCGACGCGCGAACCGCGAGGCAGACGGTCTGCAACATCACGCAGCACCGGCTGTGGCGTTTCCTCATAGGCAAGGCGGACAGCACCCTCTACCATCGCCCGTTCGGACTCGTCGAGCGTTCCGCAAACGCATGCGCACAGGTCGACGGCGTCCGCGGCCGCTGGGCCGAGCCACGCTTCGTCACGGCGGTCGGAAGGTCTCAGGTCCAGGACGTTTAGCGCGTGGCCCGAGCCAAGCGCGAGCTGCACATCGATGCCGCCCAGCTGCGTGGCGATGCCCCCGTATTCATGCTCCGGATCGATGATGTACACGCTCGCGCCGGTGCCCAGCGCGCCCATGACAAGCGTCGAGAGCAGGTAGGTCTTGCCAGCCCCCGAGTGGCCGAAGACCGCGACATTTGCGTTTGCGTACCGGCGTTGGTCGAATGGGTCGACCAGGACCGGCGATCCGGTCGCGGCATTGCGTCCAACGAAAAGACCACCAGCCTGCTGAAGGTCCGGCTCATTCCAAGGAAAGAACGTGACCAGGGCGGTAGAGTCGATGACCCGCTTACGTTGCAACGTGTCGGGACCGCCGGCCTGCGTTGCCAGGAAACCGTCACGCATCCGAAAAGTGCAGGCTTGCAGGTCGCAGAGGATCGCCCGAGCGGCGGCTTCGACCCGATGCGAGCCATCTTCCAGCGCATCGGGCGAGGGCGATGTCAAGGTGAGGTACACCGAGACGTGGAACGCCTTGTCCTGGCTCGAGGCGAGGCGGCGCTGCAGATCCTCGGCGTTGGGCAGCGCTCCGGCAAGGGTTGGATCCGACGACCCAGCAGTCGCGTCTAGGAAATGAGCAGCGCGCATGTTGATGAGTTGGCGTTGGAGGTAGTGCACGATCCAGGCGGCGGGCAGCGGAGTGAGGTGCCAAGACAGCTTGATCGCAAGGCCCGGCGGTAAGAGGCGGAAGAGCCATCCGGCTTCGAGCTCCGTGCCGGGAAGTCGCTCGACATACCAACTCCGACTGAAACCGCGGGCGTGGAGAAAGCGCGTCGCCTGCTGCCGGCCAAAGGGCCCTTGGTTTGGGACAGCGACACGGCACGCGATGCCTATCTCGCCCAGGGCAGATTGCACGCGCAATGCCTGCTTTTGGATGGTAATGAGCGAGGTCGTAATGATGTGGGATGAATTGCTGCAGCGCAGATCCCCCGCAAAGCAGAGATCGGCGCCTCGCAGATCTTCGAACACAGCAGGTTCGAAGCCGGATGCTTCGCTCAAGTCGTCCTGACCGGGCCGGGCGCTGATCACGACTTGCAGTGGTGATTCGAGGCCGTCAATGAGTCGCCGGAAGCTGTTCAGCCAGCGGCGACGATCATCCTCTGCCGCGCCAGCGAACCCAAGCGAGGCGGTGTCGATCGTCACCAGACGCGCGTCCTCGGTCCAGCACGTTGCCGCTTCGCGGCGTGCAATGCGAATCACGACGCTCGACGGCGCCGTTTGAACATCCGCGGCCGCTTCCATTGGAGGCGGTATTCCGACACACAGAAGGCAAACAGATCTGACGTCCAGCCATCCACCGGTCTGCCGCGCCAGCGCCCCCAAGCAGCGCCGACACCGCCCAGCACGATCACGACGGCGCCGGCCGCACGCGCTGGTGCTGGCGCCCAATGTGAAGTCCAGACCGCGAATCCCGCCAGCAAGGCGACGACCAAGTACGCAAGTCGGACGGGTGTCAGTCCGTAGAGCAGCTTGTCTTCAAGGTCGACGTCAAGCGGGATGCGGGCAGGCACTCGGCAAACCTACGTGGATCGGCGAACGGCAGGGAACTCAGGGTGTTAATTACACTTGGCCCTTAAAATCGAGTGGCGGCCACGCTGTACACGCTCGCGTAGCTCAACTGGCAGAGCAGGGGACTCTTAATCCCAAGGTTCAGGGTTCGATTCCCTGCGCGAGCACCATGTCATGTGTAGAAGTTCGGATGAAGGACGACAAAAGGCCTTCGGCTGTTGGTCTCAAAACGCCTTTGGCTGATGCGTCACAGCTACTTCGGCCGATTGTCATGGTGTAGTTAGTCAAACTGGCGGCTGGATGGTCTACGTCGCGTTTCTGAGGGGCATCAACGTGGGGGGTAAGGCCATCGTCTCGATGGCAGCCATCAAGGGGGCCCTCGTCGACCTCGGCCTGTCAGACGTGCGGACGTATATCAATTCAGGCAACGTCATCTTTTCGACCCGGGCCTCGGACACCGAGAAGCTCGGAGCCAGGATAGAGAAGGCCCTCGGGGAGCGCACCGGCATGCCGATCCCGGTGCTGGTCACGGATCACAAGGTCTTGAAGAAGCTGGTCGACGGAATCCCACCCAACTGGGTCGACGACAAGACCATGCGCACCTACGTCCTCTTGTTGTGGAAGGAGCTGGATGACGGCAAGATCCTCGAGCGGCTGCCGGTCAGGCCTGGGGTCGACAACGTCCGGTACGCGCCTGGGGCTGTGATCTGGCAGGTCGACCGCAAGGACATTGCGAAGAGCCGCATGAACAGGATCATCGGCACGCCCTACTACAAGCAGATCACCGTCCGCAGCGTGACCACGATGCGCAAGCTCAACGAGCTAACCGCGGGACCAATTCGGCCGGCACCCTAACAGACGCCTTCACGAGCGTTCATGACGCGGCAGGTCAGCCAGTGCTAGGGGGTGTCTGCACTCTCAACATACAGCGCACCAGGGGGCTTGCGGCAAGACCCGGGTCGTGCAGCATAGTTTCCGGCTGAAACCAGAACCTGCGGAAATCGGGGGGTGGCGTATGGCCGACTATGCGGTGGTGATAGCGGGAGGCGGCCCGACGGGGCTAATGTTGGCGGGCGAGTTGGCACTGGCTGGCGTCGCCGTCGCCATTGTCGAGCGGCGCGCCAGCCAGGATCTCACCGGCTCGCGCTCGCGCGGTCTGCATTCACGCACCATCGAGGTGCTCGATCAGCGCGGAATCGCCGATCGGTTCCTGTCGGAGGGGCAGGTGGCGCAGGTCGCGGGATTCGCCGGCACCCAATTCGACATCAGCGACTTTCCCACCCGGCACCCCTACGGGCTGGCGCTGTTGCAGTACAAGTTCGAGCGGATCCTGGCCGGCTGGGTCGGCGAGCTCCAGGTGCCGATCCATCGCGAACGTGACGTGACAGGGTTCGTGCACG
>VBII01000246.1:0-1424 GCA_005887735.1 Chloroflexota bacterium | reverse complement strand
GGTGGGCTGGTGGGGGTCCTGGTGACCGAAGAGCACGTCAACCCCGCCAGTGACGCCACCCTGGGCGAGCTGAGGCAGGCGCTCACCGCCGTATGGGGTACCGACTACGGGGTCCACAGTCCCACCTCGATCTCCCGCTTCACCGACATGGCGCGCCAGGCGGCCGCCTACCGCGCCGGGCGCGTCCTGCTCGCAGGCGACGCCGCACATGTCCACTACCCGGTAGGTGGGCAGGGCCTCAACATCGGTGTGCAGGATGCGGTCAACCTGGGATGGAAGCTGGCTTCGGTCGTCAAGGGGACCTCGTCAGACAGCCTCCTGGACACCTATCATGCCGAGCGCCACCCGGTCGCCGCCCGCGTGCTGCGCAACACGATCGCGCAGGTCGCACTTTTGCGCGCCAACGACTACGTCAAGACATTGGGCGACATCATCACCGAACTCCTCACAATGGAGGAGCCCCGCAGGCGATTCGCCGCGACGATGTCCGGTCTGGGAATCCACTACGACCTCGGTGAGGGGCACCCGCTGCTCGGGCGCCGCATGCCCGACCTGGACCTGGTCACCGCCAATGGCCCCCTCCGGGTCTTCGCCCTGCTCCACGAGGCCAAGCCCGTGCTCCTCAACTTTGGCGAAACCGGCAAGCTCGACATCACTCCATGGACACATCGCGTTCAGGTGTTCGACGCCCAGCATGCCGGCAAATGGAAACTTCCAGACCTGGGCCAGGTGACAGCCCCAGGCGCGGTGCTGGTCAGGCCCGATGGATATGTCGCCTGGGTGGGCGACGGCACGGATAACGGACTACGCCATGCGCTGACTACCTGGTTTGGATCACCATGACGCAACGCGATGCTGTCCCATGACACCAAGGAGGTACGGCCTCGCCTGACGACCGCAATCCATTAGCCGACTACTACTTTGTGCTCGGCGTCCCACCTGACGCGACGGAAACGGAATTGCACGCCGCCTGGCGGCGGCAGCTCAAGTACTGGCATCCTGACCGCGGCAACCACCCGGACGCGCTCGAGCACGCCAAGTTGATCAACCTGGCGCACGACGTTCTGACCAACAGCACCAAGCGCGCGGCTTATGACCGACAGCGGGCAGCAGCCGGCTGGCGCCCGTCCAGGTCGGCACCGGCATATGGCCGTCCGGTCCAGTGGAAGACCATCAGCCGAGAGGGCCCGCCCCGCACGCCGATGGGGTTCGACCGGCACGGTTTCGTCGCGCGCCTGGAAGAGATGATGAACCGCGGCCGGCTGATGATCGAGAAGCGCAAGGACCTCGCGTCGGCCTCGAAATGGGAGGCACAGTCGCAGGCCTTGCTGCGGGATGAGCTGGGCGAACATGCCTACACGAAGCGTTTCGAAGCGGCACTGACCCTGCCCCGCCCCGAAGGCCTGGTGGCCGCGTACGGGGTG
>VBII01000245.1 GCA_005887735.1 Chloroflexota bacterium | reverse complement strand
CTGTTCCTCCTCCGGCTGCCGCCAGATCCGCCGCAGCCATACGGGCGGGAAAAACGCGACGTACAGGATGGGCACGATGGCCAGCGCCAGGAGGTCGATCACGAGCGAAACAGCGTCGTTCAAGGACCCGGCGAGGGTCCCCAAGACCACGACGGTGACGAGGGCCGCATAGCCGATGCTGATCGCGCGCAGGCGCGCCATCTCGACCGCGGGCCGTCCGCGCGCGGCAAGCCAGAAGGTTGCGATCGGTTCCAGGATGCAGAAAGCCCACAGCCCGACGATCGCGACGAGCTCAAGGGTCTGGAGCGGGGTGTGCGTGGATTCTGGGTTCGAGGGGAGCTGGAGGGCGATGCCGGCCAGCCCGACCACGACCATGGCCGTCGTGATCAAGCGGCTCAGCCAGGTGCCGAGTGGAACGAAGGTGTTCCGAAACATCAGCAGGCCATAGCCCGAAACCAGGAAGAGCACGATCGCCACGTCGGTCAGCGCCTGGGCCCCCGGACCGCGGCCGCCGAGCGCCGGTGCCAGCAGGATCAGGATGGCCAGGGAGGCCAGGGCCAGGGCCAGGTGGCCATGGCGCCGGTCGGGCTGGCGAACCCAGCTCACAACCGTTCGGATCGCAAGGATCGAAAACGCCAGCTCGATGGCAAGTTGCGCGGCCAGGAGGGTTTCGGACATCGCCGGCAGAATAGCCTACACGACGATTTTTCAAGGACAACAAGCTTTGGTCGTCCGGTGGGTTACCCGACAAATCGCCAGCGACCCGCTGGAAATCTACAGGGGCGGCTCCAGCAGGATGCCGTCGGGGTCGGCTTGGCTGCCACCCAGGCCCCGGATCTGAAAGCCGCCCAGGCCTCTGACGTCACGCGCCACCGGGGCTGCGTCGCGGCCTTCGAGCAGGTTGATCCCGAGGTGGTGGTGATAGCCGTTCCAGCTCAAAAAGCGCATCACCTGGCCCGCCTCCGCCATCACCTCCATGCCGAGCGATTCGTAGAAGGCCTGGCTCCTGTCCAGGTCGCCGACGTTGAGGTGCATGTGCCCCAGGACCGTGCCGGCCGGAAGCTTCTTGTCGGGCGGTGAGGCGATGCGGAGCAGACGCTCGAAGTCGAGGTGGTCCGTTCCGATGTTGAGCCGGCCGCCGGGATACCGCCACTCGCTGCGCGGCCGGTCGGCGTAGACCTCGATTCCGTTCCCCTCCGGGTCGTCGAAATAGAGGGCCTGGCTGACGAAGTGGTCCGCCGTGCCGGTGAGCGGCAGCCGCTCCTCGAGCCCGCGGCGGAGGAAGCCGCCGAGTTCCTGCTCGCTGGGCAGAAGGATGGCGAAGTGGAACAGGCCCGCGGTGTGCCGGGGCCGTTCGCGACCACCGGGAAGGGCGACCAGGCGCAGCAGGGGCAAGTCACCTGCGCCGAGGACCACACGCTCGCCGTCTCCGCTGATTCGGCTCAGGCCGAACGATTCGTAAAAAGCGCTCTCGCGCTCCAGGTCGAGCACCTTCAACTCGACCAGACCCAGTGGCCAATCACCGCTCACGAAGGATCTATACCCGGGCCTGTGGTCCGGCTATCAGTACCAGTAGTTGGGTCCCTCGGAACGCGATCCAACCGACGCCGGCTCGACCTCGATGCCTTTCGGTCCAGCCAGACGCCGTACCGTCGCCTCGACCCTCGCGATGTAGGTGTCGTAATCGTCGTCAGGCTCGGCGGGGATTGGTCCGGCGAAGGTCACCGTCACCCGGCCCGGACGCGGAACACGGCGAAATCGAGGCATCACCTCGAACATGCCGTCGACGTAAGCGGGGACGATGGGGACGCCGGCGTCCATCGCCAGTATCGCGGCGCCTTTGCGAAATGTCCCGATGGCACCGGTGGCTGTCAGCCGGCCCTCCGGAAAGATGATCACCGACCAGTTGTTGCGCAGGAGCTCTTTGAGATAGTCGAGGTGCGCGCGGGCGCCGCCTCCCCTGGGGATCGGGAAGGCGTCGACCGTGACCTGGGCGAGCCGGGCCTCCCATTTGCGCTTGAAGATGGAGTCGGCGGCAGCCACCACAACCGAGCGATTGCGATAGCGCGGCGGCAGGGCTTCGGCCATCACGACCGCATCCAGCGCGCTCACGTGGTTGGCGACGAACACCGCAGGCCCGTTCAACACGCGAAGCTGGTCGCGGTCGCGAATATCGAGCCGGCAAAAGCTGGCCAGGGCTGGGAACAACAGGCTCGCCTGGAGCGCAGCCCGCATGCGGCGCATGCCGCGGCTTCGTGCCCAACCCGCGGTGTCCACCGCTTGAGTCTCCACGGTGCGATGAGTGTATGCGCCGATCAGCAGGCGCGCGTGTCGGCGCCCAAGCTGTCGGAAAGATCCATCTTGATGAGCTTGATCGACGCTGCGTTGTACGCCGTCCCGTCGCTCTGAAGCATTATGTCGACCCGGCCGTCGGGGTCTTCGGCGCCCAGCTGTCGGGCCAGCTCGAGCGAGCTGTACTGAAGCAGCCGGCAGCGGGCGTGGACGTGGTCATAGACCTTCTGGCCGTCGCCAGGGACGTCGGTCAGGGCCACTCGGACGGCCTGGCCGGCGGGCGACGCGAACACAGGCCGGATCTCTTCGACGATCACGTAGCCGTGGTTGCTGCAGTGCACCGTGACCCGGCCGGCGATGGTGCCGATGACATAGTCGGAGGGGAACTGGAAGTCGTGTGGACGGTTGGCCTGCCACGTTCCTATGTAGGCACCGAAGTTCTGCAGTCCCGCCCGAACCGGCTTGCCGTCGGGGCATTGCGTGGCGGCGAGCGCGGTGCTGGTGGATGGTGGGGCACTGTGGAACGCAGCAATCGGCTGCTGGCACGCGGCGGACGCGAACAGAAAGACAAGCGCGATGCGCCTCATGACTGTCTGCTCCGCAGGCTCAAGACGAGGCGGATGGGCTAACCGATAGGCCTTCCGGGGATTCCAGCATTCAACTCAAGCACTCCCGGCGCGCCACCGCTGGTCGGGAACGCGGCGAAGTTCGAGATGAAAATGTCCTTGCGGTCGCCGAGGCCGGTCCCGAAGGCAGTGTCGGACGGAAAGCTCAGCGGATCGCCGGCCGCCAACACCTGGACGTGGCCGCCTGGGTCGAGACGATCGATCTGGCCCTTGGAGTTGGCGGCTACGTAGAGGTTGTCCGCGTTGTCCATGCTCAGCCCATCGGCGCCCCACAGGGTGCAGCTGGGACCGCTGAAAATGCTCGCAGCACCGGCACTGCCGTCCGGGTTGGTGGGAATGCGGATGATCTCACCGAAATCGGTGTTCGCAACCAGCATGTCGCCGTGCTTGTTGAAGGCAATTCCATTCGCGCCCAGCGGCCCGAACGAAGGCACTGCCGGGTGCACAAGACCGCACGGTCCCGCCGCAATCGTGCCCTTCAGCAAGGCGCTGCCGGACCACATCGTAAAAGCGCCATTCCTGTCCAGCCGCCAGATCGCGCCGCCGGCCGAGTCCGAGACGTAGAGATTGCCGCGGTGATCGAGCGCCAGCCCGTTCCACAGCCCAGGACCACTCGCGACTTGCGACGCGGAGCCACCCGACGCCGGGACTCTCCAGATGCCGCTGCCGACGACCGCAATGAAGACGTTGCCTTCGCTGTCCAGCCTCACGCCAAGTGGGAACGACGGCAGGGTCGCCACGGTCGCGATGCTTCCTCCCGGCGAGAACTTGACGACCTTTTCGGCGAACGGAATGCTGAGGTAGGTCGTGCCGTGGTGATCGATTGCGATGCTCTCCGGCAGATCTGGCGGAGCCGTTGTAAGAACCCGAGTTAGCGTCCCACTCGCCAGCGCACTCGTCGAAAGGATGACGAACATCCCGCCCGCCAGCCACGCACCCAAGCGAAATCGTCGGCTCAAAGTCATTTCACTTGCACCCCCCAGTTATCGGAACATACAGCGTTTCGGCGAGACAACCTCAGTCGATAACGACGACCAAGTGGGCTCAATTGGCGATGTCAGCGCCCAGGATCTCGCGATTTGGGAACGAATCGCTGAATCGCGAAGCAGCAAGGTGGCGTGTAGCGCCTCTAAGAGGCGTCGCCTAGCTCGGCCCGATGCTTACGTACCGAGGCCAACAACCACGGCCAGTGCGCGATCGACTTCCCGAAGCTCGCCAAACGCGAGCAGCCCATGAGACTCGCCTAGCCGATTCGGATCGACGGCACCAAGCTGCTCCACCAGCACCCGCGTCCGCTGGCCGTCGATTTCCACTTCAGGCCTGAATGAAGCCGGATGGGCGCGCGTTGAGGTTGGCGCGATTATCACGGTGGACAAGCTGAGCAGCTCGTCAGCTTGAAGGACTACACCGTAACGCCGCCCTGTCTGCTCGCTGCCCCTGGTTCCTCGGGGCGCCCGCAGTCGAAAGACTTCACCCCGCTGCACGAAGTGATTCCATCAACCGTGCTACGCGACCCTTCTCCGCACGATCATCGCGGTCGACACTCAGCCGTTTCGCCTCAGCCGCAAGATCACCGCGCCGGCCTCGTCTGGCCAGCTCGACGATAGCCTCTCGCACGGCCTCGGATTGGCTTCGGCCAGACCCCGTCAGCGCGCGGAGCGCTTCCTGAGCCTCTTCAT
>VBII01000044.1 GCA_005887735.1 Chloroflexota bacterium | reverse complement strand
ATGCCGATAACCCCATATGCGATGCTCGCCTCGCCGACGGATCTCGCGTGCACGTGGCGATCCCACCGATTGCGGTCGACGGCCCCCTGGTGAACATACGCAGGTTCGTCCGAGGTCCCCTCGACATGGGTGACCTGGTCCGCCTCGGCAGCTGCAGCGAGAGCGCTTTCGGCTTCCTGAAGGCCTGTGTCATGGCGAGGGCGAACATCGTCGTCAGCGGTGGCACGGGCAGCGGCAAGACGACTCTCCTCAACGTCCTGTCGGGTTACATCCCGGCGGAGGAGCGGATCGTCACCATCGAGGACGCCGCGGAGCTTCAGCTGCGCCAGCGCCACGTGGCGCGCCTCGAAGCCCGTCCCGCCGGCCTCGATGGAAAAGAAATCACGATCCGTGACCTCGTCATCTCGTCGCTCCGCATGCGCCCCGACAGGCTGATCGTGGGAGAGGTCCGTGGCCCGGAGGCCCTGGACATGCTTCAGGCGATGAACACCGGGCACGACGGATCGCTGACCACGCTGCACGCGAACAAGCCGCGCGACGCCCTGTCCAGGATCGAGACTCTCGTGATGATGGCGGGTTATGACCTGCCGCTCCGCGCAATCCGTGCGCAGATCACCAGTGCGATCAACGTGGTCGTGCATCTCGAAAGGCTGCGCGACGGGACCCGCAAGGTGGTGCAGATCAGCGAGGTGAGTGGCATGGAGGAAGACGTGATCACCATGCAAGACGTTTTCAAGTTCATACGCAGCGGCGTCGATGGTCAAGGCCGCGTGATCGGGCGTTTTGCACCGACGGGCATCCGTCCACGCATCCTGGAGCGCCTCGACGAGCTTGGCCATGAGATGCCGCCTGAGATCGAGCTGTTGTTTCCCGATTTCGTACACACCGCGCCATCAACAAATTGAAGGAGGAGGAAGGAGATGAGTAGCACGCTGGAGGAAAAGAGGGCGGCTTCACGCCGCAGTGAGGTGGATCACCGTCAGGCCGAGCGGCGCTCGACCAGCGACCGACGCGTAACGGTGGTCGCAGTCGAGGTCGAGCGGAGGGTGGAGGACCGGCGGTTTGTCGAACGCCGCGCCGAGCTTCGACGCAGGCTGAACGAGCGCCGCCACTTACTCGGATGACCGACGATCGGAGAAAAAAATCTGGAGGTGAGCGGACGATGCGTCGTAGCAACACTGCCCGTGAGCGCGGCCAAGGCATGGTCGAATACGCGTTGATCTTGGTTCTCGTCTCGATCGTGGTCATCGTGATTCTCCTGACCATGGGTCAGCAGATCCAAAACGTGTTCTCCAACATCGAGATCGCGATGGTGGCCTGGAACCCTGAACCTCAGGGTTAACAGATCGCTGCCGCCCGTTGAGAAATGGCGGCTCGAATCTGCGTCCGCCGTTGTCTATCGCGAAATATCATCGCTCCCCATCGGCGTTGCTGTACAGATCGACGACCGACTCGCGGGGCGGCCTTTCCGGCGCATTTCCGGGTGGCTCGTCCTGGAGGGCCTTCGCGGATCCCGTTGGCTGCCCTTCGGCCGTCCCCGACAGCCTGCGCACAGGCGGCGTCACCGACCGGATGTCCTCGAGCTGATACCGAATCCAGCGGGCGACATCATTCGTTGCGACTATCTGGTTGACCGCCTTCGATCGCTCGTCTCGTTCAGCGCGACTCATCTGTAGTGCCCGATGTAGGGCTCGCGCGGTTATCTCGACATCGAAGGGATTGATGGTCAGCGCGTGCCCGCCCAGCTCCTCATGGGCGCCGGCCGACTCCGACAGCACCAGCACACCCGAACGTTGGTTGACAACCGGGCCCTCTTTCGCCACCAGGTTCATGCCGTCGAGAATGGGATTCACGAGGAGCACGTCGTACGACCGATAAGCGGCCATCGCGCGATGAATGTCCTCTCCAAGCTCGAGCCGGGTGGGCTCCCAGGCGCCCTGCTGGAATCGCGAATTGATCCGGGCAACCGTGGACTGGACAAGATCGAGATACTGCCGGTAGGCGTCGACGTCCTGGCGTGAGGGCTGTAGAAAAGCCCATAGCGTGACGCGACCGTGGAATTCGCGGTGGTCTTCCAGCAGCCGCTCAAACGCCAGAAACCCTCGGATCAAGTTCTTTGATGGATCGGTGCGGTCCACCCGGACGATCAGCATCTCCGGACGCCACGTGGCGACCTCTGCTTCAAGCTCGCGAACTGCTGGTGATTCGCCGAGCAGCCTCATCGCATCGACGTCAATGGAGACCGGGTACGCGCGCACCCACACCAATCGACCGCCGAAGAAGACCGCGCCCTCGGCTTCTGCAACCCGCAGCCCCATCAACTCGACGCAGCATCGAAGGAAGTTGTGCACGTCCAGGCTGGTTTGCAAACCGATGATTTCGTTGGCAAGGAGGCCTTTGAAAATTGCTTCACGCATCGCTGCAGGCAGCACCTTCATATATCTCGGCTCAGGCCACGGAACATGAATGAAGTGCTGCATCGCGGCGTCGGGTAGAGCTGATCGGATGAGCTCTGGAGCGAGGTAGAGCTGATAGTCCTGAGTCAGGAACAGCGGGCGGCGAGGCAACTCGCGACCCAGGGCTACACCACGGTCGGCGATCGCGGCGTTGACGACGCGGTAGCCATCGAACCACGCCTTGTAAATGCTCTGGTCCACGACCGGCTCGATTGCGATGTTCCACAGGTAGTGGTGCGCGAACCAGAGCAGTGGATTGCTGATCACCGCGTAATGAAGTTGATAAGCATCCGGATCGGTGTGCGCGAAGAAGATCGGAAACGATTGGTCGGCGTTGCTGTCCGAATTGAGTGGTCCGCCGGACGTCGCTAACCCACGCTCGATCTCAGTTCGCGCAGCGGATACCCAGATGGCTTTCGTGGCAGTCGCAAGAGAGGTGAGGGCCTTGACTAGACCACCAGCCCCCGCTACCAGCTGGCCCGTTGACGTTGGCTCGAATGGAGCGCGGTTGCTAAGGATGATCGGCGAGAACTCGCCAAGCAGCCTGGCCGCGTCGCGGCCGATCGCCTTTAGGGCAGGACTCTGCTCCGTCGGACTCACGCCCGGTGACCGTTCGCTTCAATCGGTCGCGGGGAGTCTCGCAAAGCGACGGTCTTTGGCCTCACCATCACCACTGGGCACTGGAGCTGCCGGACTACCCGCAGAAACTGCCGGCCCACCAGAGCATTGGGGTTCTGAGGGCTGAGGCGCGATCCGATGATGATAAGGTCATGACCGCTCGCCTCCTCGAGGATGCCTGTCGCCGGATCGTCGTGGTGATGCAGTCGGACGACGGTCGAAGGACGCTGCATCTCCTGGACGATCTGCTCGAAAGACTCCCATTCCCTGCGGGAGCGGTCCGGGTGCTGGGAATCTGTCCTGATGTGAACCAGGGTCAATGCACTGCCATAGGCATCCGCAAGAGCCGCTGCGGTGGAGGCGACGACTCGAGCGCTCGGACCCCCGCGAATCGACGCCATGATCGACCGAGGCGCAATCGCATGAGTTGGAGCGTTGGAGCGGACAAATGCGATGTCTATTGCCCTGTCAGACAAAAGATGGCGGGTCAAGTCGCTCAATCCGTGACGGCGTGGACTTGCCACCGTTGGCCACTCCAGCACGAGGCTTGTAGCCTCGGTTTCGGCGATAGCATCGCGAATGCTGCTCGCCACGTTTGCGGTCATCCGCAGAGTGACGCTCAAGCGACGGCGGACATCACTGCCGTACTCCAGCCCTGCGACCCACCGGAGCATGTCGCGTCGGCGTTGTTCCTGGGCGAAGACTTCGTTGTCGCGGCCGGCACGGATCTCTACGAGCGCGAGCAAATTACCCGAGCCGCCCGCGGATGAGGCGAGTGCGTCACCGATGCTGATCGCCGGTCGCGCCATCTGGCCCAACAGGACCGGCGCCAGGACGCGCGGACGCGTTCCCAAGTGGGAGAAATGGACGCGACTCCTGGGAATCACGATTGATCGCCCTCCTGCCCCCGCACCATCGAAGCACGTCGCCTCAGCGACCCGGCCGCACAGTAACTGTAGAGGCGTGGCCTCGACTCTGCCAGGCGCTACGGCCGGCCGCCGTTCGCCGACGGCGCGACAGGTTTCGATTTAGCCAGCGGCAGTTCGAGAGCGAAGCAGGTCCCAACGCCAGGCTCGGATCTCTCCAGGGACAGCCTGCCCTGATTGACCTCGGCAAGCTTTCGGCTCGTATAGAGACCAAGACCCGCACCCGGGACGCTGCTGAATGCCGGGTCCTGGGTGCGATGAAACGGCTGAAAGACGCGGGCACGCTCCAATGGGGACATCCCGACGCCGTTGTCGATGACATGGACGACGGCTCGACCTCTTTCGGCGACTGCATCCAATTTGAGGCGCGGAGGACGAGCGGCATAGGTCAGGCTGTTGTTGATCAGGTTGTCGAGGATGCGACCGATCTGGCGCGCATCGGCATCAACTGGCACGGCTTCGGGTCCCAGAGTCGTCGCGATCCGCGCCCCGCTCACCTCGACTCGAGGCCCTGCCCTTTCGACCGCCTTTTGGACGGCATCTCGAAGATCCAGGTAGGCACGATTTGTTGGCTGAGTCTTCGATTCGATCCGGGCGGCTTCGACCAATTCGTTCATGACCTGGTTCACCTGCCAGGCCTTGTCCGCCATCACATTCAGGCTCGCTCTCCATTTGGGCGGAGGTGGCCCGAGGTTGCCGTTAGACAAGATCGCCAGATAGCTGGTCAGCACGGCTACCGGCGGACCGAGCTCGTGGGCCGCGGCATCGATGGCGCCGGTCTTGGCAGCGATGGCCAGGCTCGCGGACGCGTACAGGCGCGTCATCTCCTCTCTCTGTAGTCGGGCGTCGGCAAACGACGCGAGCAGGAACGAAGCGAGGCTGAGGCTGACGTTGAACGCTTGTAGAGTGACCATCTTTTCCAGCAGGCTCTCGGAGGCAAACGGGCCCACGGCGTTGACCGCCGCCCACGCCGCAATCACCGATGCGATCAGGGCGGCGGGCGCGGCTCCCGCAAGTCGAAACCGCCAGGCCGCGACCGCGATAAGGGGAAGGACGAGGTACTCGATCCGAAACTGGTTTTCGAACAGAAAGTAGGTCACAACACCGATGCCGGCCAGCAGGGCCGTCAGCTCAGCGCTCCGCCGCCAACCCATATGACGAAGCCCGGGCCGCGGGGCGAGACTCAAGAGCATGGGGGCGACCAGCAGGACACCCATCGCGTCTCCCGCCCACCACACAGCCCAGGTTGAGGCGAAGTTATTCATCGGCACCACCCCGGAGAGAGTCAGCACCGAACTACCAATAGTGGCGCTGACCGTCATGCCGAATAGAGCCCCCAACACCACGATCGCGACAGCGTCGCGCATGCGATCCAGCTGCCGGCGGAAACCAGCACGCCGGAGCAGCTCTGCCGAAACCAGCGGCGCGAGCGTATTCCCGCAGGCGATGAAGGCGGCTCCAAGCGGTGAAGGGCCGAGGGGGAGGTTGACCGCGAGGGCGCCGAGAGCGATGGCGGGCCACATCCGACGGCCGAGCAAGAGGAAAGTCACCAGGGCGATTCCGGTTGGCGGCCAGATCGGCGTTACCTGTCCGTGAACCAGGGCCAGGTTCAAGCTGAGACGCGCGGCCACCCAGTAGGCGAGGGCGACGCCTGCGAGACGCCCCAGGTACTTGACGGTTTGGACACCGTCACGATGCCGGGCTGCTACCGCCAACACCGTCTTCAACTGCGCAGCCAACCCCTAACTGTGTGAACGAGCCAGTCTCAGCGAACTTGCATCGTGGGCCGGCGAAACGACAACGCGATTGCCCGCCTGTCTGATGCAGCGAGGATGCCCGCCTTAGTCTTTGTCGCAGCCTCCCGCTGAAGGATGTGTCACGGGGGCACCAGACGGATGACCTGCGCGTGGTCCGACGGGAACGGCCGGCGGAGCGTTCGTCGGGTTGCCACCGCAACCCTCCTTGGAATCGCCAGCCTTGTTCGCGGAGGCCACCGTCACGCCGCTCGACTTGTCGCTGGTGGCCGGCGGGCGTCCCGCCTCACCGATATTGGCTGGATCCGCGGGCAAACCTTCGTCGAGCGCCTGGGGAGCCGCTGTTGTGACAAACGGCAATCCGGCGATGTGTACAGTGGCCGGAGCGCCGGCGCGGTTGACCATCCCGGGGTGCTGATCGGCAACGAACACGCCGACTCCTACCGCGCCCATTGCGCCGATGGCCACTGCAGCAGCTAATCCCGCTGACCAGTCCGGGTGCCGGATACCACCTGCCATCCGGCCGAGTCTTGCGCCTGGTTCGACGAGCTTTAGAAGAACCGCGGTCGCAATTGAAGAGATCCATGTTCCAGAGCGGCGAGCATCTTCCTCGAGGCGCGCCAACGCCACGGTCAGGCGGCGCCTGACGGTGCTCGCCGACACTTTCAACCTCGCCGCTATCTCGCTGTTCGTATAGCCCTGCAGGTAGGCCAGAGTGAGGACCTCCCGGTCCTCGGGACTCATCTCGCCAAGCGCGTTCTGGACGGAATGTCGCTGAAGAGCAGACACGAGCCCGCGCCAAACACCCTCGGCGGCCGCCGAGGCGCCATGATCTGAGACCAGGAACCGTCTCGCCCGGCCATGACCGCCCAGCCGCCGACGCGAATCGGCGGCAAAACTGGTGTCCAGGTCGTTCGAGCGGCGACGGCCGGCGTTCTGAATCGGCCCGTCAGGTGGCGGTCTCACGGTCGAAAGAGACTACATCCTTCAAGGCCCGTATACGGCGGCAACAATTAGGAAGTTGGCTCGCACCCGTCGGTGAGCGGAAATGCCCAGCTCGGGTGACACCCATGGTCGCCTACTGCGTTACGTCGATCCAGACCAGGCCCGGGGGCAGCGTCAGCGGGTTGCCGTTGTCCAGCGTGAAGGCCAGGGGTCCGTGGCTGTCCGTCGAAGCCCAGTTGCCCGTGTAGTGCTGGCCCTTGTAGAAGACCTCGATCCGGCCGTTGGTGTCCATGTCGAAGTCGTGGATGTGCGCGCCATGGCCGTCGCCCACATCGAGCAGCTGCTCCCGCGTGTGCAGCTGGATCAACATCTCGATGCGGAGCGGCTGGTGCAGGCTGACGTCCTGGTACGGATGGCCTTCTTCCGTCTTGGTGTATGTGCCGGTCGCGGCGTCATATGAGTAAACGGAGTAGTGCTCGTCAACGGTGAAGCTGTTTATGGCAGTACCACCCGATAGAGCCGGGCGGGCCTTCGGGAAGACATATCCCGAGATGTTGAAGAGCTCCTCCGCAGCCAGCACACGGTCGCCGTTGATCAGCAGGTTGTCCGGCGCATCGCGGGAACCGGTGCGGTACTGAAACCCGACCTGGTCAAAGAACTGTGGCGTGGGATCGGAGGCGGCCCGATTGCGAGTGGCCTGCGACTCGCCTGATTGGAACAACAAGCCTTTGTAATGACGCGCCAACTTTGGGGAGATGAATGGCGCGGACCGCATCGGACCGATCACATCGGGCGCGTTCTGGTAGATCGCGGTCAGCCGGGTGATGCCGCCTTCCGCGAGGTACTCGTAGACGATGTCCGCGGCCTGCAACCCGTTCTGGTCGCGCGCAAATTCGTCGTTGGGGATCTGGATCAGCGCGGGATAGCGCAGCGAGACGGTGTGCTCGTGGTCGTGCCAGTACACGCCGGTCTTCAATGAGAAGGCCGCCGCCACGAGATGACCCGTCTGGTCGCGGCCGCCGGGCGCGATCTGCACCGTCAGAGGCCCGGACGGCAATCCCGCGGTGACGAACGTTGCGCTCTTGTAGTCCGCCGCCCACTTCAAAGCCGCGATCTGGGTTCCCACACTCACCTTGATCGTCACCGGCTCCATCGTGTCGTTGAACGTGAGCTTCATCGTCGAGCCGGGATCGATCTCCGTTCCGTCCTTCAGAGGGCTGCCGTTTCCGGCCGTGATCGCGAGGACGCGCGGAATGATGAGCGTCGTGAATGTCCACTGGCCGCCATTGACGTGGTGCCGGCTCGTGTCGGAGGTCGCTCTCAAGTTGACGCTGTAGCTGGTCAGCTCCTGGAGTGGCTTGTTCGGAGTCCACGCGTAGGTCGACTGACCGGTGACTGCACTGATCGATCCGTCGGTCGCAGGAGTGATGGAGAAGGCGGAGCGCACCGCTTCGATCGACACCGAGCGCGAGAAGTTGAAGACGAAGTTGCCATCGGTCGGAACGTCCCGCTGGCCACTCTTGACGTTGGTGGCAACGGTTGTGGGCAGGGTGTTCTCGTACGCGAGGAACGCGCCCATGCCGATGACCACGACCAGGACGACCATGCCGGCCGCGACCCAGCCACGACGGCCGAATCGCTTGCGGCGGCGCGCTGGTCGCCTTAGAGGCGGGGCCGCGGGAGACGTAGGCTCGAGCTCGGGGAGTGACGTAGATATCGACAACGGGCCGCGGGAATTATGTCATGAGGTGCCGGAGGAGGGAAAACGTATAGATCCCCGTCGCGTGACCGCTCTCGAACGCAATCTGCAGCGCGTACTGACCGACCAGCGTCACATCGCGAATCTTCAGCTCCGCATCGCTGAGCGACTTCACACGTGACAACCGGCCTGCCATGCCGGCCTCGCCTCGACACTCGGCGCACGGGCAAGCCCATCGCAGCTGCTCACCTGAATAAGTCGATCGCGTTCCGTCTTCCCACGTGATCTCCATCACCTGGCGCGCGCGGTCGACGTCGACGTTGGTCGGAAACGGATCCGGGTCTTGCAGCGGCTTTGCCTAGTGCACGTTGATGACGGGAAGCTGGCGAAACGATTGGATCGAAGTGCGGGCCGCGACCTGCGACGCGATCTCGACAAACGCCTTCGCGCCCGCCGATTCCGGTCGCGAGATGACGACTGGGGTTCCCGTGTCCGCATCCTGACGGATGCCTTCCTCCAGAGGGATCGCTCCGAGGAAGGGAACCCCCAGGCGCTTGGCCGCGGCCTCGGCCCCGCCGTGGCTGAAGATCTCGTGGCGATGGCCGCAATCGGGGCAGACGTACCAGCTCATGTTCTCGATCAGCCCGAGCGGTGTCACGTTGAGCTTGCGGAACATCTGCAGGGCCTTGACCGCGATGTCGGTGGCGACGTCTTGTGGTGTGCACACGATGGCCACTCCGGTCAGGGGCACAGCCTGCGCCAGGGTCAGTGATGCGTCGCCCGTGCCCGGCGGCAGGTCGATGACCAGGTAGTCGAGCTGGCCCCAGTCGACCTGCACCATCATCGCCTCGATCGCCTTGCCCACCATGGGGCCGCGGTAAATCGTCGGCTGGTCGCCGGGATTGATGTGGCCGAAGGACATCAGCTTCATGCCGTGCGCGTCGATGGGGAGGAGGTGGCCGTTGACCTGCTGAGGGACGACGCGAGAGCCGGTCATCGCGGGAATCGACGGCCCGTAGATGTCGGCGTCGAGCAGCCCAACCGAAGCGCCGCTCTTGCGCAAAGCGGCCGCGAGATTCACCGCGACCGTCGACTTGCCGACCCCGCCCTTGCCGGAAGCGACCGCGATCGTCTGCTTCACGCCCGGCAGGATCTCGGAGGGCTTCGGCCGCAGGAAAGCGGGCCGCACGTTGGCTGTCATCCGCACCTCGACCCCGGTCACGCCAGGAAGCTCGTTGATCGCATCCTCGGCTTGCGACTTGAACCGGTCGCGCACCGGGCACGCGGGAGTCGTGAGCTCAAACGTGAAGCTGACCTTGCCCTGCGGGCTGACGTCGAGCTCCTTGATCATCCCCAGGCTCACGACGTCGCGGCCGAGGTCAGGGTCTTTGATCCGGCCGAGAACCTCTAGCACCTGTTGCGACGAAGGCGTGGCCATCGGCACGGGATGTTACCGGGGCTGCTAAGTTCAATGCGGCATGAAGCAGGTGACGGCGCTCGCTCCGGGCAGCCACCTGCTCACCTATTACTCCACCGCGGCCTCCGACGTCTACTTCCAGCGCGCGCAGAGAACCCTCGCCGGCGCACACGTCGATGCGGTCGTCGCAATGGATTTCTTCGCCGGCCGCCCGGGTGTGCTGTGCGGAGTGGCCGAGGCAGTGCGGTTGCTCACGGAAGTGCTGCAGGAAGGCGACGAGGCGTACGCGATCGCCGAGGGCGCGGCCATCGGCGCTAAGGAGACGGCGCTGCGCGTGCGCGCACCTTACTCGAGATTCGGTGTCTATGAGACGGCGCTGCTCGGCATGCTTTCGAGCTGCACCGGCTGGGCGACCGCCGCGCGCGAGGTCGTGGACGCCGCGAACGGAAAGCGCGTGATCAGCTTCGGCGCCCGGCATGTCCACCCGCTCATCGGTCCGACCATGGAGTATTCGGCCGTCGTCGGCGGGTGCGCCGGCTGCGCAACACCCCTTGGGGCGCAGCTCGCCGGGCTGGAGGGTGCGTCGGGGACCATGCCGCACTCGATGATCCTTCTGTTCGGCGACACCGTGAAAGCGGCGCTGGCGTTCGACAAGAACATGGGAGACGACGTGCTGCGCATCGTGCTGGTCGACACGTTCAAGGACGAGGCGGAGGAATCGCTTCGCGTCGCGGAGGCGCTGGGCAAGCGCCTGCGGGGAGTCCGCCTTGACACGCCGGGCGAGCGAGGGGGAGTCACCGTCGACCTGGTGAAGGAGGTCCGCGCGCGGCTCGATGGGGCCGGCCATTCGGACGTCGGCATCTTCGTCTCGGGAGGCCTGGACGCCGAACGGATTCGCCAGTTCGAGTCGGCGAAGTGTCCGATTCACTCGTACGGCGTCGGGATGGCGATCAGCTCCGCCCCGCCGATCGCCTTCACGGCGGATATCAAGGAGATCGCGGGCAAACCCATGACCAAACGGGGCCGCATTCCCGGCGCTGCGCCGAACCCCCGCCTGGCTCGCGTGATCTGATTCGATCTCGCACCGCCCTGCTTGCCCATCAGGCAGCCTGCCGGGCTTGCCACGTCTGCGCCGACCAGGGCGTCATCCCCGAAGCCAATCCGACTTTCGAGGGCGAGTGGGGAGCGCCGTTTCTTCTCGTCGGACAGGCGCCGGGTCCCATGGAACGTGAGTCGCGACGGCCGTTTTCGGGACGCGCGGGCAAGGAGCTCGACCGCTGGATGCTGCGCGCAGGGTTTCGCGACGCCGAAGAGTTCCGCCGGCTGACCTACATCGCGGCGCTGATGCGCTGCTTCCCCGGGCGCAATCGCCAGAACACTGGAGACCTGCGGCCGCCACCCGCCGCAGTCGCCAACTGCGCGCACTGGCTGGACGCCGAGCTGAAGCTGCTCCAGCCCAAGGTGCTGATCCCCGTCGGACAGATGGCGATCGCCCGTTTCATTGGGCCAGGCTCGCTCGAAGAGCGAATCGGCAAGAGGTTCGGTGAGCGGCCGGTCATCGTTCCGCTGCCCCATCCATCCGGACAGAACCGCTGGCTCAACACGCCGGCGAACCGCGAGCGGCTGAACGCAGCACTTGCGTTGATCAGCGAGTTGCGTTCGAATGTCGCCACCACGAAGAGAACACGGAGGGCGAAGCAATGAAATATCTGTTGGTCTATTACGGTGGCTCGATGCCAGAAACGCCGGCGCAGCAGGCTCGCGTGATGAAGCAGTGGACGACATGGTTTACCAAGCTGGGCCCGGCCATCGTCGACCCCGGCAACCCATTTTCGGGTTCGGTGAACAAGATCAAGCCTGACGGCACGGTCGCGAAGGGACCGGTCGGCCAGCGCGCGTCTGGCTACAGCATCGTCGAGGCGCCGTCGATCGATGCCGCGACGAAGATGGCGAAGGGCTGCCCTGTGATCAAGGGCGGCGCGCAGGTCGCGGTCTACGAAACCTTCAACGTGATGTAGCCGAAGCTTGCCTGCGTTCTTTGCCAGGCGCGAGCGTGGCCGGGCCGTGATCGAAGGCGCCGACGCGCGACACCTCGCCCGTTCGCTGCGCGCGCGGCCCGGGGAGGAGATCGAAGTGATCGATCCCGACGGTTTCATGCTGACCGTGCAGTTGGATTCGGTCTCGACGACGCGAGTCGAGGGCGTCGTCGTGGCGGAGCGACCTCATCAGCCGGAGCCGGCGGCGCGCATCACGATCGCGATCGCCAACCTGCCGGCCCCTGCGCTCGAGCTGGTCCTTTCGCGCTGCACCGAGGCCGGCGCCTACGCGTTCGTCATTTTCCAGGCCGACCGCAGCGTCGGCCGCGGCGAGAAGCTGGAGCGATGGAACACGATCTGCCGCGAGGCGGCGATGCTGGCCGCGCGTCTTCGGGTCCCCGAGGTTCTTACGGCGTCGTCGGCGGACGCTGCGATCGGCGCTGAGGACTTTCCGGTGCTGCTGGCGCGAGAATCGCCGCAGAGGCTGGCCGACCTGACGACCCCACGCGACCTCGCGCTCTTCATCGGTCCCGAGGGGGGATGGACGGAGCGGGAGCTTCAGCTCGGGATGACTACTGCGTCTTTGGGCTCGCGCAACCTGCGCGCGGACACCGCGGCGCTGGTTGGGCTGTCGATCGCCCTGGCCTCCCGCGGCGGCTAGTCAGACCATGCGGACTTTTGATGCGGCTCAACTCTTGGGCCGGCGAGCCGTTTCGACCTCGCCGGCGATGGCGACCACCGAGGCGATGCCGAAAACCACGGCGCCCAGCACGATCAGCCCGGCCGCCAGGGGCAGCGCCCGCTCGACAAGGCTCAATCCGACGCACATCAGGCCGACCGCCAGCACAAGGGTGGCGTAGATCCGAAAGCCCCGTTTGGACGCGGCGAAGCCGGGCGGCAGGCTGCCGAGATACCTGGATGTGACCCTCCGCATGACGTAATCGCCGGCCCCCAAGAGGTTCACCAGAAGCGCCAGCCCGGCAGCGCAAAGCAGCACTCCGATCGCAAGCAGCACCAGGCGCTGGTGCGGAACTTCTGCATCATCGCCCACATCGATCACGGCAAATCGACGCTGGCGGACCGGCTGCTCGAGCACACCGGGTCGATCAGCCAGCGGGAGATGCAGGACCAGGTCCTCGACACGATGGACCTGGAACGCGAGCGCGGGATCACGATCAAGCTGCAGGCGGTCCGCATGACCTACCCGGCTCATGACGGGCAGAGTTACGAGCTCAATCTCATCGACACCCCCGGCCACGTCGACTTCGCATACGAGGTCTCGCGGTCCCTAGCGGCGTGCGAGGGGGCGATCCTGGTCGTTGACGCGGCGCAGGGCATCGAGGCCCAGACGCTCGCCAATCTGTACCAGGCCGTCGAAGCCGGGCTGACCATCGTGCCGGTCGTCAACAAGATCGACCTCGACGCCGCGCAGCCGGAGATGGTTGCCGAGGAGATCTCGGATGTGACGGGAATCCCGCGCGAGCAGGTCATCTTCGCCTCGGCCAAGCTGGGCATCGGCACCGAGGAGATCCTCGAGGCCGTGGTGACGCGCGTGCCGCCGCCGCGTGGCGATCCGTCCAAGCCGCTGCGCGCGCTGATCTTCGACTCGCATTACGACGCGTACCGGGGCGTCATCACGTACGTGCGCGTCGTCGACGGCGAGATCGTTCCGAAGTCACGGATCCGGATGATGAACACGGGCAAGATCCACGACGTCGACGAAGTAGGCTGGTTTGCGCCTCGACCGCGGCCAGCCGAGAAGCTGACCGCAGGCGAAGTCGGCTACGTGATCGCGGCGATCAAAAACGTCGTCGACGCTCGCGTGGGCGACACCATCACCGCCGCCGAGCACGGCGCGACCATCGCGCTGCCCGGCTACCGGCAGGTCAAGCCGATGGTTTTCGCCGGTCTCTTTCCGACCGAGTCCGACCAGTTCTCCGACCTGAAAGAGGCGCTGGAGAAGCTGCAGCTCAACGACGCGGCGCTGTCCTACGAGCCCGAGAACTCGGCCGCGCTGGGGTTTGGATTTCGATGCGGATTCCTGGGCCTTCTCCACCTCGAGATCGTCCAGGAGCGACTGGAGCGCGAGTTCGAGCTCGACCTGATCACGACCGCGCCGACGGTCGAGTACCAGGTACTGCTGAAGCGCGGTGAGGTGATCGAGGTCGACAACCCCGCCCTGCTGCCGGACCCGACGTTGATCGAGTCCATCTCCGAGCCGTTTGTGAAGCTGTCGATCATCGTCCCGTCCACTTATGTGGGCCCGATGATGGAGCTCTGTCAGGAGCGGCGCGGCGCCTTCAAGCATCTCGAGCACCGGCCCGGTGACCGCGTCGTCCTCGAGTACGAGATCCCGCTTGGCGAGATCATCCACGACTTCTACGACCAGCTGAAGTCACGCTCCAAGGGTTACGCATCGATGGATTACGAGATGATCGGCTTCCGCGAGGGTGACCTGGTCAAGCTGGACGTGCTGGTGGCCGGCGAGCCGGTCGATGCGCTTTCCCTGATCACCCACCGCAGCAAGGCCCAGGCGCAGGGGCGCCGCCTGGTGGAGAAGCTGAAGTCGATCATTCCGCGCCAGATGTACGAGGTGCCGATCCAGGCGGCGATCGGCGGCAAGGTGGTCGCTCGGGAGACCATTTCCGCGATCCGGAAGGACGTTCTCGCGAAATGCTATGGCGGAGACATCACCCGCAAACGCAAACTGTTGGAAAAGCAGAAGGAAGGCAAGCGGCGAATGAAAAGAGTCGGCGCAGTCGAGATTCCGCAAGAGGCGTTCATGGCGGTGCTCAAGCTTGACTAGGAGCGCGCCGCGATTCGCGGTTCTGCTCGCCCTCGCGATGGTCGGTGCATCCTGCGCGTCGCTCGTTGCGGGAGGCTTCAACGGCAAGCCGGCCGACATCTACTCGGTCGTCCCGAACCAGGCCGACGTGCGGAAGCTGCTGGGGGACAACGACTGGTGGGTCGGCACACCCACCTTCGGGGTGTTGCCGCTCGATTCGATGAGCACCCCGACCACCGTTCGATTCTGGGTCAGCCAGCCCTACGTCCACCTGGGCACCGCCGAGCAGATGCTGGCGCGCTACACGGTGTACGACAAGACGTCTTCGGCGACGTCTGCAATGACCGAGTACCAGAACGCCTACGGCACTTCACCAACGAGTCCGAAGGTCGGCGATCAGGTCCTCTACTACGGCCTGCAAGGAAGCAGTGCCGCGCCGTTCGCAACCCGGACCTTTGTCCGCGTCGGCCAGGTCGTGGTTCAGATCGTCTGGACACGTAAGGACGCGATTCCGACTGTGACGCAGCTGGGCAAGAACGCGAGCAAGTTCGTAGCGGGACTGAAAGACCTGAGCAAGCTACACGCCAAGTCCACTTCCGTCGACCCGAACCTGCTCCCGCCTCCCGGGCTGGACATAACCTTGCTGGGGTCGACACAACTTCCCGTCGAATCGTTTGTCGTCATGATCCTGGCCGCTATACCCGACCCCATCCTGGCGTTGATGCGCGGCGGCGGCATCAACGACTTCGCGTACGGCGACTATGCGTTGAACAACGACACGCACATGGAGGTGCAGACCGGCCTCCTCACGTTTCCCACCAGTGCCGATGCAGCTGATTGGGCCAAAGCGTTCAGCCCCGGCACGCCAGATTCAAATGGCATCGGTGGCGCCTATCTCTCCATCGGAGGATCACCTGCCGCAGGTGTGTACCACTACGTCTTTGCGTCGGGGAAATATGGCGCACTGGTGGTGTGCAAGTCGAGCACCGACGGCGAAGCCGCGTCGAGAGAGTGTGAGGACCCGATGAAGTCGACGGCTCTGGCCTGGAAGCTTGCCCTGGGCGGGCTGCGCTAGGTACGGGAGACCCTGGGGCTCTCCGGCGACATCGCCAGGAACCATTCCCACTGCTTCGCCAGGCCTTCGCGCAGCGACACGCGCGGTTCCCAGCCCAGCTTCTCGCGGGCAAGATTGATCGACGCGCCGGTGTGACGCGGGTCACCCGGCGCAGCCGGCAGCTGCCGGCGCCTGACCTTGATCCGGCTGATGTCTTCCAAAGTGTCCAGCACGCGGTTTACCGTGACGCGGCTGCCACCGCCGAGGTTGATGATGTGGCCGACGACGTCGGCCGACGCCGCCTTCACGGTTCCGTCCACGGCGTCTGACACGTAGGTGAACTCGCGGGTTTGCTCGCCGTCGCCGAACACCTCGATCTCCTGCTCCTCGACCAGCGCCTCCATGAATCGGCAGAACGCCATGTCAGGGCGCTGGCGCGGGCCGTACACCGTGAAATAGCGCAGCGAGATCGCGGGGATGCCGAAGTTGCGCATATAGACGAAGGTGAGGTGCTCGGCCGCCAGCTTGGTCATGCCGTACGGCGAGACTGGTCGCGGAAGCGCGGTCTCCTTGGTGGGAAACATCTCGGCGTCGCCGTAGACAGAGGAGCTCGACGCGAACACCAGCCTGTCGACGTGCGTGTCGCGCAGCGATTCCAAAAGCCTCTGCGTGGCGACGATGTTGTCGTGCACGTAGCGGTCGAAGTGGCCTCCCCAGCTAGGCCGCACTCCTGGCTGGCCCGCGAGGTGGAAGACGACGGTCGCCCCGTTCAGGATCCGTTTCAGGTCCGCCTCGACGAGGTCGGTCTCCTCGAGGGTGAAGTTGTCGTGCGCGCGGGCGACGCCGAGGTTTTGCTCCTTGCGTTCGCGTTCGTAGTAGTCGCTGAAGCTGTCGATCCCGACCACCTCATGGCCCGCCAAGAGCAATCGCTCACAGAGGTGCGAGCCGATGAAGCCGGCGGCTCCGGTGACGACGACCCGCGTTGGCGCGCTGAGCATTCGGACAAGAGTGTGGCCCGTGACCGGGGTTTTGCAACCGCGACCTATCTTTTATATCCGTGAACCGATTCGAGTCGTGGCTGGCGAGCACGGACTTCGGGGTGACGGTGCGGGAGTTTCCCCAGGGCACGCGCACCGCGGTGGACGCCGCGGGCGCGGTCGGGTGCGACGTGGGTCAGATCGTGAAGTCGCTTGTCTTCATCGCAGCCGGCAGGCCGGTGGTCGCGCTGGTCAGCGGAGCCAACCGGCTCGATGAGGGCCGCCTTGCGGCGGTCGCCGGGGAACCGGTGGCCAAGGCGGACGCGGACACTGCCCGCACGGCCACCGGCTACGCGATCGGCGGAGTCCCGCCTTTCGGCCACGCCACCGACGTGCCCGTGTACATGGACCGCGACCTGTTCGGTTACGGGGTGGTCTGGGCGGCCGCCGGGCGGCCAGACTCGGTGTTCGAGATTCAACCCGAGCGCCTGCGGGAACTTAGTAAGGCGATGGTGGTGGACCTCAAGTGACCGGGATTCTTGTCTTCTGCCGCGACTGCGGGAAGCAGGTGGCGAGCACGCAGACCAGGGATGGGCGGTGCCTGGACTGCCAGGTGCGGCGGTCGGTCGCCGACCTGCGCGAGGAGCACGCGCGCCTCTGGCGCAAGCGCGAGCGCTACCGGTCGCAGAACGCGAACGTGGAGCAGATCGGCAGGCAGATCGCGCGAACCGAGGACCGCATCGCTCAGCGGATCAAGGAGTTGGTGCCCAATGATCGGGAGGCGGTCGATCACCTGAAACGTGAGCTGGAGGCGGCGCGCGGGCAGCGGTACACCATCAAGGGCGTATGACTACTTCTTTGCACGCCCCTCTCCCTAGCCCTCTCCCCTATGGGGAGAGGGGATTGCAGGCTTTCCGGCACCTCTATATCCACATTCCTTTTTGTAAGCACAAGTGCGGCTATTGCGATTTCAACGCCTACGCCGGGATGGATCGCCTTATGCCGGACTATGTCGACGCGCTGGAGCGCGAGCTGATCTTCGCTCGCGAGCGGTATCCCTTCCAGCAGCTCGAGACGGTCTACCTCGGCGGCGGGACGCCAAGCCTGCTGCCGGCCCCGCTGGCAACGAGGCTGCTGCATTTCATCCGGGCGAATTTCAACGTGGCGCCCGACGCCGAGGTGACCCTGGAGGCAAATCCCGCCAGCACGGACGAGTCCAAGATCGCCGCCTGGCAGGAAGGTGGGGTCAACCGGTTGAGCCTTGGCGTGCAGGGATTCGACCGGCGCGCGCTGGCGGTGCTGGAGCGCAGGACCGACGCCGCTCAGGCCACCCATGCGTTCGGTCTCGCCCGTGAGGGAGGCATGGCAAACATCAGCATCGACCTGATCTACGCGGTGCCATACCAGAGCCTCCCAACATGGCTCGACACGCTGCGACGGGCCATCGCCCTGGGTCCCGATCATGTGTCGACCTACTGCCTTTCGTTCGAGGAAGGAACCCTGCTTCATCGCCGCCGCGCGGAGGGCACGCTGCCGGAGGTCGAGACCGACCTGCAGTGGGACCAGCTCGACGCGGCGTGTGCCGAGATGGAAGCCGCCGGCTATCACCGCTACGAGGTCTCCAACTGGGCTCGCGGCGGGGGTTTCGAGTCGCGCCACAAC
This sequence comes from Chloroflexota bacterium, assembly GCA_005887735.1. Lineage (GTDB taxonomy): Bacteria > Chloroflexota > Dormibacteria > Dormibacterales > Dormibacteraceae > 40CM-4-65-16. The sequence continues at coordinate 15,002 of VBII01000044.1, read as the reverse complement.
CAGGCTTACTGGCGCTGCCGGCCGGTCTACGGCGCCGGCGCGGGCGCGCATTCCTACGCCACCGACGGCGCGAACGCGTGGCGATGGTGGAACATCGTGCGGCCTCGTGACTACATCGCCGCGGCGCCGGTCCCCAAAGCCGACGGCGAGGAGCTCGATCCGCGCAAGGCGGCAGCCGAGTCGCTGATGCTGGGCCTGCGCACCGCGGAGGGCATGGCCGCGCCGGCGGGCTTCGACCGCGAGCTCAATCGCCTGAAGCGCCAGGGCCTGGTCCGGCGCGTGGATGGCCGGATCGTTCCCACGCGCCGCGGCCTCGACCTGCACAACCAGATCGCGCTCGCGGTACTTTGATCGGGCGCGACCGCTCCGCGATTCGCGGGCGTTGATGAGTCACAGGCATGTTGCAGCGAGGTTGGCCGCGACTCGCCCCGGCCATGACGGTGCTCGCCGTAATCGTGATTTTGCTCGTGCTCGTCGACGCGGCGATCGCCGCCCGCCTCGTCGCCACGCGATCGAGCTCGCCCATATCCAGCTCCAGCCACCAGGCCACGACCGACCATCCCTGCAACCACGGCTATTACGTCTCGCAGGCGGCGCACTCGAAAAAGGGCGGACGTTACGTGAGCGGGATCGCCCAGAGCAACGGCGGCAAGGACGGCAAATGCACCGCACCGCTGCCGGCCACCGCGCCGGCCGCTTCCCACAGCTCGGACGACGGTTCGGACGGCTAGAGTCTCCTGTAACCTGATCTAGCACTCTCCCCGGGAGAGTGCTGAAACCGAATTGGAAGACAGAAAACAGGCGATCTTGCGGGCGGTCGTGCACGAGTTCACGACGAATGCGGTTCCGGTCGGCTCGCAGGCGCTGCAGAGCCGCTACTTCGTAAACCTGTCATCGGCCACGATCCGCAGCGAGCTCGCGGAGCTGTCCGATCTCGGGTATCTCACCCAGCCCCACACCTCGGCCGGCCGCATGCCGACCGACTCCGGCTACCGCTACTTCGTCGATTTCCTCATGGACCTCGAACCGATCCCTGACCGGATCAAGGGCTTCATCGCGGACGAGCTGCGAACTGCGCCCGCGGACGTTCAGGGGATGGTCGAGCGCGTGGCCATGACGGTCGCCGCCGTGACTCAGAACGCATCCGTCGCCAGCGCGCCCCAGGGCTCGATGGCCAGGATCAAGCACCTCGACCTGGTCTCGCTGGAACCAAAAGAGGTTCTGTTGATCCTGCTCCTCGAGGGCAACTTGCTTCGCCAGCAGGTGATCCCGACGACCGAGCCCGCCACGCAGACGCAGCTGACCCGGCTGACCGCCCGGCTCAACGCCTCGCTGGGTGGCCGGGCCAGCGACGAGGCCCGCCGCCACTACGACGCGGCGCCGCTCGGACTGGAGAAGGAGCTGCTGGGGCGCGTGATCGCCGTCCTGGACATCTACGAAAAGGGATCCGAAAGCCTGGTCGTCCATGACGGCGTGCGCAATCTCTTGCGCCACCCGGAGTTCGCGGAATCCTCGCGCGTGACGCAGGTGCTCGAGGTGCTGGAGGAGACGCGTTACCTGACCATCCTGCTGCGCCAGCTGATAGGCGAATCGGACCTGCAGATCGTGATCGGGTCGGAAAACATGACGAGCCAGCTCCAGGGATGCGCGGTCGTGCTGACGACGTACGGTCCTTCGGAACGATTGAAAGGGGTGCTGGGCGTGATCGGCCCGACCCGCATGGCCTACAGCCAGACGGTCGCCCGGCTGCAGGCGGTGGCTCGAGGCGCCAGCGACCGCATGGCGGAAGTCGGAGTTTGAGCTCGACGGCTCGCGCGGTATCTACATATCGATGACGACTCGCAAGCATCCGCACGACCCGCGTCACGACGACCAGCCCGAGCCGGCCACAGCCCCGCTCGAAGGCAAGGTCGCGGAGCTCGAGGCGGCGCACGCTGAGGCCCGTGACCGCCACCTTCGCCTTGCTGCCGACTTCGACAACTACAAAAAGCGCATGCGCCAGGAGCAGCTGGAGACCATGCAGCATGCATCGGCCGACCTGATCGGGCGCCTGCTGCCGGTCCTCGACGACCTCAGGAACGTCCTCGAACACAAGCCCGAGGGCATCGATGAGTCGTGGGTCAAAGGCCTGGAGCTCAGCGTCCGCAAGCTCGAGGAGGCGCTGGGCGCCCATGGTCTGCAGCCGATCGACTCGGTCGGCGAGCGCTTCGACCCCAAGGTTCACGAGGCAGTGGGGCATGAGGAGTCCACGGAGCATCCCGAAGACACGGTTGTCTCCGAGCTCCGTCGCGGCTACCGCGTCCGCGATCGTGTGGTGAGGCCGGCGCTCGTCAAGGTCGCCCGGCCGCCCGCGCTTCCTGCTGACAGCGACTCCGCCTAACAGGCGCCTGTGGCGGTCAAGCGCGACTACTACGAGGTGCTCGGCGTCGGCAGGCAGGCTTCGCCGGACGAGCTGAAGCGGGCATTTCGCAAGATCGCGATGGACTCGCATCCCGACCGCAACCCGGACGACGCGGTGGCTCATGCTCGATTCAAGGAAGCAAGCGAGGCCTATGGGGTCCTGTCAGATCCTGACCGCCGCCGCAGCTATGACATGTTCGGGCACGCAGCGGTGGGAGCGGGGGGACCCGCCGTCGATTTCTCGGACATGCCCTTCGCGGACATCTTCGACACATTTTTCGGCGGCGGATTCGGGGGCCGTGCGCGCCGCGAGCGCTCCAACCGAGGCGACGACCTTCGCTTCGACATGACGATCACGTTCGAAGAGTCGTTCACGGGGGTCGAGAAGCAGGTCGAGGTCTCGCGACTCGCGACGTGCGAGCGGTGCACGGGCAGCGGGGCCGAGCCTGGAACCGGGCAGGACAACTGTCCAGGGTGCGGCGGCTCGGGCCAGATCCGCCGCGCCGCCCAATCGTTCTTCGGGCAGGTGATCACGACCGCGACGTGCCCGACGTGCGGCGGCGCCGGTCGCATCCTGCGGGACCCGTGCCACCAGTGCCGGGGCCAGGGGCGGGTCCAGAAGGCGGCGCGGCTAGCGGTGAAGATCCCGGCCGGCGTGGACACCGGCTCGCAGATCCGGATCAGCGGCGAAGGGGAAGCCGGACTGCGCGGCGGCCCGCCGGGCGACCTCTATGTGGTGCTGCGCGTGAAGGCGCACCCGGAGCTGGCGCGTCACGAGCAGGACATCGTCTTCGAGCTCCGCGTCAACATGGTCCAGGCCGCGCTCGGGGACCGGATCGAGATCCCCACGCTGCAAGGCGCGGTGGAGATCGCGATCCCCCCGGGCACTCAAAACGGGCAGTCGTTCCGCCTCCAGGGCCGGGGCATGCCCGACGTGCGCGGCGGCCGGCGCGGCGACCAGTACGTGGTGGTGCAGGTCGTCATCCCCAAGGACCTGAACCCCGAGCAGAAGGCGCTTCTGCGAAAGGTGGGGGGGCTGACCGGCAAGCCGGAGAAGGTCGCCCGGGGCTTTTTCGACAAGCTGCGCGACGCTATCAGTCTCGATTGACCCGGTAGCGACTTAAGATTCGCGTCGCGTTCCGTGCGTTCTGAAGCCAAGAGAGGAAGGTGGGCAGCTGCGATGGCGGCTGCTTTCGTCATTGTGTTCGCCTGCGCGCCTCCCCCCAAGACCGTGGCTAACCTCTCCTCCCCGACCCCCTCGCCGTCGCCGACCCCGACCGCGCCCTTGCAAGCCTCCAGCACGCCGTTCCACGGCGGCGAGGTCGGAGTCGCTTACGCGACGGTCGCCCTTGCCGCGACTGGCGGCGTGGCGCCCTACGCCTGGACTGTCAGCACCGGGGCGCTCCCGCCGGGATTGATGCTCGGGCCCGACGGCTCCGTCTCGGGCAACCCGACCGGTGCCGGATCGTTCTCATTCACGATTCAGGTCGCCGACGCGGGCAGCAGCACGGCGAGCCTGCCGGCAGTGATCGGCGTCGCCGCGCCGCTGTCCGCCGGCCTGATCCCGGGCTGCGCCCAGTACTGCAGGGTCGAGCTTGGATGCGTGAGCGTGTGTGGTGGGTTCGGGCAGCAGAGCGGCGGGGTCGGTCCGTACAGCTACAACCTGACACAGGGACCGCTGCCGGCCGGGACATCGCTCTCGGGTCTGTCGCTCTCCGGGACCTTCGGCGGCCTGTCGGGCTATCTCAAGTTCACCGTCCAGGTCACCGACGCCATGGGCGCCAGAGCCACCATTTCGCCGACCTTCTGGATGTACCAGCGCATATCTCTCGCGGGCAACACTTGCACGGGAAGGGCAGGCTGCAAGGTGACGCTCGCCTATACCGGGGGGACGCCGGGTCCTCAGCCCTCGGCGGCGCCCATCGGTTGGGTTGGTTCGAACAGCTGCGGGTCCGTGGCGCCATTGCCGTGTCCGCAGCCCGGCTTCGCTGTGACCTACCAGCCAGGTTTGGTCATGGTTGTGCTCACCTATCAGGCCAATTACCCGGCGACTTTTGGAACACTCACGGTGCAGATCACGGAGGGCAACCTCTGCGCCTCCGGAGTGCATTGCTCCTCGAGCGCGGCGGTCAGCGTTGTCGGCTAAGGCATAACTTCGGTACTTGCGGGGTAGTTATCAGGTTCAGTAGCTTTGATCCGTATAGAAGAGGATGACAGTGTCTAAAACGATCGATCTCGAACTCACCCGGGCCGAAGTTGAGGTCCTGGAGCTGGAAGCTCGGCTCCGGGTCGTGCCCATGAACGACACCCAGCTTTCCGACGCCCTGAAGACCGCGCTGGCGGCCAAGAAGGAGCGTCTGGCGAAGCTGCGGACCCTCCATGCCACCGCCGGCCGCGCCAGCCGCAAGGACGGCGACGGGGAGAAGGTGAATCCGCTCCACGCCGGCCGCCGGCCGCCCCTGAAGCGGACGGTGCCCCAGAGACCCCAGACCAAGAGCGGCAAGTAAGCCGCTCCAGCCTCCTCGTCAAAAGTTGGTTTCGGGCTCCCCACCCGGCGCCTTCGGCACCGACCTCGCCGGCAAGCGGGGAGGTGAAGCCTCCCTCTAATCTCCCGTGAACTCAAATTTGGGGTCCGACCGTTATCTTTCTGCGAGTTGGCTAGAGAGCTGAGCATGTCCCCGGCGCCCGCCGCCGATCCTCTGTTCGGGGCGGCGTGGGCCGCGATCGGGCTTCCGCGGCCGACCCGGCCGTGGACCTTGCCCCTGGTCAACGGAGCCGCCGTCGCGGCGATCATCGGCGCCGTCGCCTACCGGATCTGGGAAGCCCGTCCGCCGGCTGCCGTTCTGCGCGAAGAGGCGATCCTGATCGGCATAGGCGTGGTCTTTGCCGTCGTCGCGGTGTGGGCAAAGCTCTCGCCACGCGGCTCGAGCCTGCTCATCCAGCTGCCCGTGATGGCGATCGCGACCGTCCTCACCGTCCTCGTGATGGGGACGGCCGGGCGATGGCTGGGCGACGACCTGCCTCCCCTGGCGGCGGTGAGCTTTGCCACGGTGTTTCTCCACTTCGAAGTGGGCCTGCACACACGCCAGTTCGGCTACGTCTTCGCCATCGCCATCCTCGGCCTGGGTGTGCTGTGGGTCTACGCCGTCAGCCAGCTCATGGTCTCGCTGAGCACCGTCCTGATCTGGACTCTGGTGTTGCTCGGCCTCGGCATCCTTGCGATGCTGACCAGCCGCGCGGTCGAACGCGACCTCGGCCTGCAGGTCGAGCGGCAGAGTTCGCTGCTCGCGACGCTCAGTGACCTGGGCGAAGGCCTGGTGATCACAGAGAACGGCAGGTTCGTCGCCGGCAACGACGCCTATGTGAACCTCACCGGTTACACGCGCGAGCAATTGGCTGCGATGCCGACGATGATCGACCTGGCGCCCCCTGAGGATCGTGAACGGCTTTCCACCAACCTCACGAAACGGCTGGCGGGCGGCGATGCACCTGCGAGATACACCTCGGGCATCATCACCAAATCTGGGGGACGGGTCGAGGTCGAGGTCGCCATCCATCGCGTGACAACCAAGCGCAACCAGCTGCTGACCCTCGTCAGCGACATCAGTGAGCGACGGCGCGCCGAAGCGGGCGAGCGCGACACCGAGACCCGCTTCCGGATCCTCTTCGAGCAGGCGCAGGCAGGCATGGCCTTCACGAGCCTCGACGGCCACATCACTACGGTGAACCCTGCCTTCTGTGAGCTCGTCGGCTACAGCGAGGCTGAGCTTCGCACGCTCTCACTTCTGGATATCACCCATCCCGACGACGTCGCGGCGCTGCAGGACGCGATGCACGCGATGCTCGCGGGCGACGAGGAAGGTCGCCGCATCGAGAAGCGCTACACGCGCAAGAACGGCGAGCACGTGTGGGTCGACCTCACGATGCGCCTGGTCCGAAGCACGGCCGGCAAGCCGATGTATTTCCAGACGGTCGCGGTCGACATCCGCGATCGCAAGCGCGCGGAGGTCCTCCAGGCGGCGCGGTTCGCCGTCACGCAGGCGCTCGTCACGTCTCCGGGCTGGGACAAGGCCGCGCCCGGGGTCCTCGAAGGCCTGTGCCGGACCCTCGATTGGGAGCTTGCGGAGTACTGGGAGGTCGACTTCAACCGCGAGGCAATGCATTTCGTCGGCTCCTGGAAGCGGCCTGGCCGTGACACCACCGCGTATGAAGCAACCGCATCGCAGGTGGCCTATCGGCGCGGCGAGGGTTTGGCCGGCCGCGTTTGGGAAGCCGGCGCGCCAGTCGCGATGCCGGACCTGGCGGGCGACACATCCGTCCGGTCTGGCGCGGCGCTTGCGGTCGGACTTCATGGGATCGTCGGTTTTCCCGTCCGCAGCGGCCGTCGCGTGGTCGGCATGATCTCGCTGCACACCTGGGCAGCGCGAGGTCTCGACGACGGGCTCATCGCTGTCATGAACGACGTCGGCTCCCAGATCGGAGAGTTTGTCGAGCGCAAGCGCGCTGAAGTCGCTCTGCAGGACAGCGAGAAGCGCATGCGCTCGGTCCTCGACAACGTTTCCGACGGCCTTGCCACCATCGACCCGGCCGGGATCATCGAGTCGGCCAACCCCGCCGTCACGAAGCTGTTCGGCTATTCGGAAGAGGAATTGATCAACCAGCAATCCGACGTCCTCATCGCGACCACTCATCGCGCCGCGTTTGACAACTACCTCCAGCGGCGGCTGAACCTCGACATCCCGGTGAGCGGCGCCCACGAGACGATGGGCAAGCGAAAGAACGGCAGCCTGTTTCCCCTCGAGTTCGTCGTCAGCTCCATGCAGGTGGGCTTGCGTCACCTGTTCATCGCCACGTTGCGCGACATCTCGGAACGCAAGGCGCACACGGACGCGCTCGAGTACCAGGCGCTTCACGACGCGCTGACGGGGTTGCCCAACCGAAGCCTGTTCGGTGACCGGCTGCGCCAGGCGCTTCTTGCGGCGCGGCGCAACCAGAAGATGTTCGGCGTGCTGTTGCTCGACCTCGACCGGTTCAAAGACATCAACGACGCGCTCGGACATGACCGCGGCGACAGCCTGCTCCAGGAAGTCACGGCTCGCCTGCGCGGCGTGCTGCGTGCGACCGACACCATCGCCAGGCTCGGCGGGGACGAGTTCGCTGTGCTCACGACCGACGCCAAGCATCCCGAAGACGTCGTCGCCTCCGCGCGCAAGATCCTCGCCTCGCTGGAAGGTCCGTTCGCGATCGCCGACCAGATGGTTGAGACCGGCGCGTCGATCGGGATTGCGATGTACCCGGTGCACGGCGACGATCCAGGAACTCTGCTGCGGCGAGCGGACGTGGCGATGTACGTCGCCAAACGTTCAGGTGGCGGTTACGCGATGTACCAGCCGGAGCAGGAGGCCCAGACGCTGCGCCGTTCCGGGCTCGCGGGCGAGCTGCGGCGATCCATTCCGCAGGGCGAGCTGGTTCTCCACTATCAGCCGCAGGTCACGCTCGCGACGGGCGCCGTGCACACCGTGGAAGCGCTCGTCCGCTGGAACCATCCGCGCGAAGGCTTGATGCCGCCGGACCGCTTCATCCCGATGGCCGAGGAAACAGGAATCATCCATCCGCTCACGGCGTGGGTCATCGACTCGGCGCTGGAGCAGCTGTGCAAGTGGCTGAACGATGGGCTCGATGTATCGGTGTCCCTGAATGTATCGCCGCGCAACATCGAGGATCACTCGCTCGAGGAGATGGTCGCTCGCGCTCTCGGCAACTTCAAAGTCGAGCCGAACCGCCTGACGCTGGAGATCACCGAGGGAGTCGCGATGGCGGCCGCGGCTGCGAAGGCCCTGCACCGGCTGCACGAGATCGGCGTGCGCCTCGCGCTCGACGACTTCGGCACCGGGTACTCCTCGCTCCTTTATCTGATGCGGCTGCCCGTCAACGAGATCAAGATCGATCGCTCCTTCGTCTCCGCGTTGGCCACCGACCCCGACTCGGGCGCGATCGTGCGATCGGCGGTCGGCCTAGGCCACAACCTCGGCCTGCGTGTCGTCGCGGAAGGCCTGCAGGACCGGATGGCGGAGGCGGTGTTGGTCGAGGCCGGATGCGACGCCGCGCAGGGATTCCTCATTGGCCGTCCGGTCGAGGCAATCGAGATCACAGCTCTCCTCACGACACAATCCGGCCTCGCTCCACAGGCCGATCAAGCTTCGCTCTGAGAGCACTCGTTCTCGGCGCCGGGGGGCAGCTGGGCTCAGAGCTCGTCGAGCTGCTGATCGCGGATCAAAAACCGGACCTCGTCTACAACTGCGCCGCGTACAACGCGGTGGATCTCGCCGAGAAAGAGCCGACGCTTGCGCGCGCAGTCAACGGGGAAGGTCCAGGCATCGTGGCGGCCGCCTGCCGGCGTCACGGTGCGGCGCTGGTCCACTTTTCCACCAACTTTGTTTTCGACGGAGCGCACCACGAGCCGTATATCGAAGCCGACGAGGCATCGCCAATTTCCGTCTACGGCCGCTCTAAGCTCGAGGGCGAGCGGAGGGTGCTCGAGACCGGTGCCCAGGTGCTGCTGATCAGGACCGCGGCGGTCTTCGGCGGCCCGCGAAGCTTTCCTCAGCGCATTGTCGACCGGGCCCGGTCGGGCGAGAAGCTGCGGGTCGTGTCCGACCAGCGTGTCAACCCGACCTACGCCAAAGACCTCGCCGCGGCGGCGGTGGAGCTCGTCGAGGGCGGCACGGCCGGCATCGTCCATGTGGTCGCCGAGGGTTGCGCCGGCTGGGACGACTTTGCACGCGCTGCGCTGGAGGAGCTCGGCCTCTCGGAACCCGTCGAGTCCGTACGGAGTGGGGCCTATCCGTCCGCCGCGCAACGCCCGCTCAACGGCTGCCTGGCGACGACTCGGTACCGGGCGCTCAGGCCGTGGAGGGAGGCGCTTCACGAGTGGGCGTTGGGGCTCAAATAGGGTTTGTTCCAGCCCCTCCGGCGCTTCGCGCCACCTCCCCATGAATGGGGAGGAGCCTAAAAAAAGGCTCGGGCCGGGCGATTTCTCGACACCGGCTCCGAGCTTGGCTGCGGGGGGTGAGGTTCTAACTAAGAATGAGGTCGTGGATTCCCTTTCTGAAGGTCCGCACGCACGGTTGCGCAGTGAAAATCTTGGCACGAAATCCAAGAACGGGCCGGTCGATCTTTGCACATTTTCAACGACGAAATGCCTGCGGCACTCTTGGAATCCAAAGCCCTTAAATGATGAAAGGGGACTCCCAAATGCTTAAGCTGCGTTGCTCCAGCAAACGTCTTGCACAGATTGATCAGTTCGAAGGATGTGGCAGCTCGCCTCGGCGTGAGCCAGGCGACTGTTTTGCGCGCGGTCGCGAGAGGACTGCTCCACCCCGCGCTGGTCACGCCAGGCGGGCATCGCCGCTTCAGCGACCGGGACGTCGAGGCTTTTGCGGCTGGCCTCCAGGACGAGCCTGACGGCGCGCGACTCGTCTCCACCGGGGAAGCCGCCAGGTTGCTCGGGGTCAGCCAGCCGACAATCAACCGCGCGGTCCGGAACGGGCGCCTCCGTCCCACCCTGACGACCCCGGGCGGACACCGGCGCTTGCAAGGAGAAGATCCCGGCAGGCTATTGGGGCCGCGTCCGGAGCGCGGCCACCTCGCCTGGAGCATCCTCCTGAACGGCGTCCTCATCGCAGCCTTCGTCGTGGGCTTCATCCCGATCGTCGCCATCGTCCACGGCTTCATCGACCTCGTCCAGCAATCGAAGATCCGCAGCGGAGCCGACTGGGCCGCATACGGCTTTGCCTTCACCGGGCTCTTTCTCGGCGCGATCTTCTTCGCATACGCGATCAAGTACTACCTCAGCACCGTGATGGTCCTGCTGACCACGCTGGTCGGGGGCGCCCGGAATGGGAACGGGAATGGCTCGAAGACGAACGGCAACGGGCTGAGCCGCATCAACGGAAACGGCAACGGCTATCACGTCGACCTCGGCTACCACCCGTTCGTCTCGGTGCATGTCGCGGCCTACAACGAGAAGCGCGTCATCGAACGCTTGCTGAACGCCCTGTCGCAGCTGGAGTATCCGGAGTACGAGGTCGTCGTCGTCGACGATTCGACCGACGAATCGGTGCAGATCCTGCAGCAGTGGGTCGGGCGGCCGCGTTTCAAGATCCTGCATCGGACAAGCCGCTCGGGATACAAGGGTGGCGCGCTGCGCGAAGCGCTGAAGGTCATGGACCCCCGCACCGAGTATGTCGTCGTCTTCGACGCCGACTCGGTCCCATTTCCCGACTCGATCGAGCGCCTGCTGCCGCTCTTCTATCGCGTCAGCGACGGCACGTCCAGCCTGCGCTTCGAGGCGGCGTTCGGTCGGACGGAGCCGCCCTCAGATCCCGGACGGGTCAAGCGCCGGCCCGAGGTCGCCGCGGTGCAGAGCTACCAGTGGCACGTCCTGAACAAATCCGAAAGCTGGCTCACCGAAGCGGTGCGCGCGGAGTACGCAGGCAGCTACATGATCGAGCGTCCATTCCAGGACGCGGTCGGGTCGCTGAAGATGATCGCGGGCACGGCCTACATGATCCGCGCCGACGTACTGCGCAATGTCGGCTGGGGTCAGCACCTTCGCGCGCCTGGCGCGCCAGCGCATGCGATGGGCGGAGGGGCATACGCACAACGTCCGCAAGTGGTTCCTGCCGATCCTGCGCTCGCCTCTGGTCACCCCGATCGAGAAGCTCGAGTTCCTGTACGACTCGACCTACTACCTGCAGGCGGGTTTGTTCGTGCTCGGCTCTGTGTGCTGGCTCGTCTCCGAGGTCGTGTTCCGCACGCACGTGCCTGGATGGACGGCGCTTCTCGGATGGTCGCTCCTCTTCTCCAACGTCTTCGCGCTTCCACTGATGAACCTGGGTGGGTTGATCCTCGAAGAGGCGCCGGCACGAGACGTGCAAGGCGTGTTCGGGGCGCTGGTCTTGTCGTTTGCCCTCGTGCCCTTCCAGGGGTGGGCCGCCTTCAAAGGCCTGATCGGCAAAGACGAAGGGCCGTGGTTTCGCACGCCGAAGACCGGACGCGTCACCGACGAGGTCCACCACCTGCGGCGGCTCCACCTCCTCGGCCGCTGGCTGCGCGGACGCGGCCAGGCAGACGTGCGATGGAGGCCGCCGGCCGCGCCGTTGGCGGCGTCCCCGGTGCGCCGGTCGCGGCCCCATCGACGCTGGCTCGGATGGGTGGTGGTCGGCGTGCTGGCGCTGTTGTTCAGCGGTCTTGCCATCGCGTCCGGTCGAGCGCCTGTGGTCAGAGCCGCGGGCAACCCGCTCTACCTGCATGGGACGGGGACGGCTCCGGCGTGCACGGCCAGCACGCTCGACCAGACCGCCGGCACGCAGAGCCCCGCCTGCGAGATCCAGTCCGGCGGCGCAGTGACCACCTGGTCGTTCAGCAACCTGCCGGCGCAGACGGTGGCCGCCGGCGTGTGGAGTTTCAAGATGTACTGGACCGGAGGCAGCGGCAACACCAACGACGTGGTGAGCATCGCGGTGGGAGTCTCGGCGACGTCGAGCTGCGCGGCCTTCGTGCCGCTGATTCCCAACGTTGGTTCGACCTGGTCCGCAAGCTACGGATCGAGCGGCGCCAACACGACGAGCCCATTCACGTTCAGCACCAGTGCAAGCCAGCTGCCGATGGTGGTCACGGCCGGCGGATCGCTGTGCGTCCAGGTGACGCTGACACACAACACCGGCGGCAAGCCGTCGCTCGTCTATGACGGCCCCGCCGGTTCCGGAGACACGAACATCGTGGCGCCGAGCATCATCGTGCCCGAATCACTGCTCGGTTTCATCGGTTTCGCCGCGGTCATTCCGATCCTTGCATCGCGGCTGATCCGGAGGCGCCGATGAAAACGAGCGAACGCGACAACATCAACCTCACGCTCATCGCGCTCACGTGCGCGATGCTGATGTTGCTCCCGCTCGTTACCACCTTCGACGACCTGCTGACCGCGTGGGCGATGCAGCTGGGCGCGAACAATCCGCTGCAGGCAATCGTGCCTGCGGAATCGAGGATGGTCGTGAGCCTGCTCGGCCTGGCCGGCATCCACGCGGCCGCCTCAGGCAGCCATCTCGTCGTGTGGGACGGCTCCGGCACCATGCACACGCTGTTCATCTCCTGGAACTGCATCGGCTGGCAGAGCCTGATCCTGTTTGGAGTCAGCCTGGTCTCGGGCCTGCGACGTGCGCAGTCTCTGGAGTCGCGCGTGCAGGTCATCTGCATCGGACTCGCGGGCACGATGCTGCTCAACCTGGTCCGCGTGTCTGCGGTGGCAGCAATCGCCGCGACCGTGGGCGTGACACCGGCCATCCTCTTCCACGACTACGGCGGCACCATCCTGTTCGTGGGATTTCTCTTCGCCTTCTGGGCCTTCGCGCAGCGCTGGATTCTCGATTCGCCGGCGTCGTCTCCGCAAGAGATGACCGCTTGAACCGCTGGCTCCGGCTCGGCCTGCAGACCGGCTTCGGGCTTGCCCTGCTCTGGCTGTGGCTGCGCACGGTGTCGCTGCCTGAGATCCTCAGCCACGCCCGGGTGCACAGCTGGTGGGTGATCGCGGTGATGCTCCTGCTCGCGCTGACGACGAGCGTGATCCGCGCCCGGCGCTGGCTCATCCTGCTGCGGCCGCTTGCTCCGGTGGGCATGGTGAGGGCGTTCGCGATGAACGCGGGCGCCAGCCTTCTCAACTATGTCCTTCCGATCCGCTCCGGGGACGCCGCGCGGTACTGGTGGCTGTGGCGCCGGCATCGCGTGCCCTCGGGTTCGGCCCTGGCGACGATCGTCATCGACAAGTCGTGCGACCTCGCTGGAGTCGCGATCGTCCTCGGCGGGCTTTCGGTCGTCGCGTCGACCGGAGTCGTGAGCGCCCCGCGCGGACTCTTTGGCGCGGCGGCCCTCGCCATCTTGTTGCTGGCGGCTGTGTTCGGGACGGCGGTCCTGGGCCCGCGCATCGCCGGCTCCGCGCGAATTCGGCGCCGGTTGCCGCCATCAGTTGCCGCAGGCATGGCCGGCCAGGCGTTCGCCTTCCGGGCCGTGGCCAGGGGATTGTGGACGCCGCGGGTCGTCGGTCGCCTGGCGGTGCTGACTGGGATCGCGCTGGTGATCGACGCGTTCAACTTCAGCCTGCTCTTCTGGGCGCTCGGCGTTTCCGTGCCGACTCTGAAGGCGATGGCCGCGTACCCGGCGTTGCTCCTCGCGTTCGCCGTCCCGGCAGGCCCTGGTTACGTCGGCAGCCTCGAGGTGGCGGGTTCGCTGGTGCTCGGCGGAGGGCTGGGCCTGGGCTCATCGGTAGCAGCCGGGGCGATCGTGCTGTATCACGCGATCACCGCCGGGTACTCATTGGTGCTCGGGCTGCTGGGCCTGCTTCTCGTCGGCGGAAAGCGGCGCGCTAAGGCGGGAGGGCCTCGGCGCATCGCGGTGTTCCATTGCGGTTTCACATACGCCGGCGGTGGCGAGCGGTTGGTGATCGAGGAGGTGCTCGGGCTGCGCCGTCGCGGCTATGAAGTCGAGTGCTACGCACCGACCGTCGACGCGTCGCGCTGCTATCCGGACCTCATCGGCCAGGTCCGGGTCAAGACTTTCCTGCCCCAGCTGCCGCGCTGGTTCCCTTTTCGAGAGGCGGTGCAGATGGCCGCCACCTCGCTGCTGATGCCGCTCTATGCCTGGCGCTTCCGTGGAGTCGACGCGATCGTCGGCTGCAATCAGCCGAGCGCCTGGATCGCGTGGTGGGCGGCGCGGCTCATGGATGTGCCCTACGTCGTGTACCTCAACCAGCCCAACCGCCTGGTCTACCCGCGCAACATCGACCGCCAGACTGGATGGATCTCGAACGCCGACTATCGCCTGCTGGCCGCGGTCGTTCTCCGCGCCACGCGATTCGTAGCGTGGGCGGATCTGCGTTCGATCCAGGAGGCCGACCTGCTGCTGGTCAACGGCAACTACATCGGCGACATCATCCGCAAGACCTACCGCAAGGCCGCGGTGGATTGCCCGGCGGGATGCCACGTTGCGAGCTCTGGATTTCCGCTGCCGGTTGAGTCGCGTTTCAGCGGAGGCCTGACCATCAACGGATATCCAATCCGGCGCCCGTACGTTCTGCTGACCAACCGGCACTACCCGCAGAAACGTTTCGACCTGGCGATCAGGGCGATGGCCGAGGTCCGCAAGAAGCATCCTCGGGCGCAGCTCGTGGTCCCAGGGCCGGCCACCTCGCACACCGCTTCTTTGAACTCGCTCGTGGCTGAGCTCGGCATGGACGACGCAGTTCTCTTCCTGGGTCCGATCAGCGAGGACGAGCTGCAGTCGCTTTACGCGGGCGCCGCGGTGTACGTCTACCCCGCACCGGAGGAAGACTTCGGAATGGGCGTGATCGAAGCGATGGCCAAAGGGGTGCCGGTGGTCGCGTGGAACCAGGCCGGTCCAACGGTCACCGTGGCGCCCGGGACCGGGCATCTCGCCGAGCCGCTCGACGTCGCCGATTACGCCGCCGGGATCACCAGGCTGCTCGACCGGCCGGCGGAAAACCAGACGACAGGCGAGCACGCGTTTGAGTGGGCGCGACGTTTCGACTG
>VBII01000247.1 GCA_005887735.1 Chloroflexota bacterium | reverse complement strand
CGGGTCGCCACCGTCGACGGCGTGGTGGTCTATGCCCGGAACTGAAGGGCACCGGCGGCGTCAGACGTGCGGAATGCCAGGCGACGGGACGGGCGGCGGCGGCGGCGGGAGCGTGACCGGCAGCGGCACGACTGGCACCTGAACATTCGGCACCCCGACCTGTCCGGGCACCGCCTGCACCGGTGGGGGCACGGACGGTGAAGGCATCGGCGGCACGACTGGGGCGTTGATGCTTGGGGCGGGGCCCTGCACGGCGTGGGCACCAGGGGCGGCGGGCTTTGCGGCGTGGGCACCGTGGGCCGACGGTGCGACGGCGGGCGCGGGCTGCGCGATGATGACCGCCGCAGCGCCCGCCACGACGGCGACCTGCAGGACGTGGTGAGCGCTGTCGGTCAGCCATCGACCCGAAAGCCAGATGGCAATCAACGACATCGCTCGCCGCCCCATCGCCCGGCCGCGCTGCACGTGCTCGCTGATGGCGCCCAGCGCCCGCCGCAGCCGGCGCTGCACCGTGCCCTCGGTCAGCCCTACCTGCGAGGCAATCTCTCGATTGGAGTAGCCGCCGAAGTAAGCCAGCTTGACGACCTCGTTGTCCTCATGCGGCAGCGAGCGGATCGCTTCGTCGACCGCGTGCCGGATCATCGCTCCCGAAAAGTCTTTCCAGGCATGCGGCCGGTCATCGCCGTTGTTCATGCCTTCGAGAAGCATCTTCTTGAGCCCCTTGTGGGCGCCGCGCATGCGGCGGCGGTCGACGGGGGTGCGACGGACGCCAGTCATCAGCCACGTCCGCCAGGTGTCGTTCGTGGCACCGGGAAGCACGTGGTTTTCAGCTACCGGCATTTCCCAGTACTCCGCTGTACTGGAAACTCCGGCTGCCTCTAAAGCACCCGAACGCGAGTCAGTCCGCCGCGGGTCTCCTGGGTCGCTTGATCTCCAGGATGCGCGGCTCCGCCGCGGCAACGGTTACGAGGCGGTCGAACACCTCAAGGGCGCCGTTCTCGTCGACCCCATCCGCCAGTCGGACGTAAGCGGATGCGCCATCCGCGAAAACGAAGGTCGGTGTGCCGAAAACTCCGAGCTCGGCAACGGCCTGGCGGTGATCCCGCGCCAACCCGTCAAGGATGTTGGGGTCTGCCAGGTCGCTCCGAAATCGCCCGACATCGAGGCCTGCGTCGGCGGCAACCTTCTCCACCACTGCCGGATCGTCGATGTCGAGCCGGTCGCGATGTCGAGCCTGCAGCAGCGGCATGTGCAAGTCGTCGAAGCGGCCTTGCCGCTTTGCGGCTTCCGCAGCCGCGAAGGCGAGTCGCCCCTTCACGTTGTCAGAGACGGGCGCACTCCAAACCGTCCAGCCGTCATCCTTTGAATTCACCTGCGTGAGCGAGAAATACCGCCACCGAACCACGAGGTCGCGCCGGCCCGAGCGCCGCACCGCGTCGAGGAGTCCCGCCGCCCGGAAGACGAACGGACACAGGTAGTCGAAGAAGACGTCGAAGGTGATGGGTTCTGCCGGGGCCACGCCGAATGTTCCAACGCGACTCCTCCTGACGCATATTCCAGACAGCTGGTCCTGGATGCGTCCGG
Organism: Chloroflexota bacterium; assembly: GCA_005887735.1. Classification (GTDB taxonomy): domain Bacteria; phylum Chloroflexota; class Dormibacteria; order Dormibacterales; family Dormibacteraceae; genus 40CM-4-65-16. Next base: position 8,499 of record VBII01000247.1, on the reverse strand, counting down.
ACCTCCTCGTCCGGCTGCTGCCATTCACCGCCGCCTATGCAGCCATTTACGTCGCGAGCAATAGATCCGCGTGGCTTGGTCTGGAGCCCGGCAACCTGACGGCGCAGCTCGTTTTCGCGGCAGTCTCCGCTCCCCTGATGTTCGGCGCGGCCGCCGCTGTTCAGCTCTGGCTCACGCGCCGCCGCGGCGCCCTCAGCGTTCCGGCGGGGCCCGGCGATGCGGTGTTCCAGGCGGGCTTCTACGCCCTCAACGGGCCGATCGAGGAGGCGTTCTTTCGCGGTCTCGTGCAGGGCGGGCTGACTGCGTTGTGGGCAGCGCCCGCAGGATTTGCGGTCGGCACCGCGACCTATGTGCTCTACCACCGGCTTGGCCGCTGGACATGGGCCGACACGTTCTCGACCGCCCTGGTCGGCCTCCCGCTGGGCCTCGCGTACTGGCTTCTTCCCGGTCCGCCCTCGCTGCTGGGCATCTCGATCGCCCACATCGCGGCGACGTGCGGTTTCCTCGGACCCGGACCCTACTTGCTCAAAAGGGTGCACCTGGTTTAGGTGATCGAGCTCGACAGGCGGCAGCGCGTCACCCTCACCTGGGCCGGGCTCGCCGTCGTGCTCGCCGGCTTCGAGGGCTCGATCCTGGTCGTCGCGCTGCCTGCGATCGCCAGGGAGTTCCACGCCGGCACCTCGGCGCTGTCCAACCTCGGTTCGGTGTTGGCGGTGGGAACCCTCGGCGCTTTGCCCCTTGCCACCCTTGCCGACCGCTTCGGCCGGCGCCGCCTGATCGCCGCCGGCGTCGCAGGCTTCTCGGTCGTGACCCTGGCCAGCGCCTACGTGCCTTCTCTGGCCGACCTTGCCTTCTTGCGGCTTTTCGCCGTGTGTTTCGAGGTCCTGGTGATCGGGGTGGCCACCGCGCTCATCGTCGAAGAAGCCCCCGCAGGCAGTCGCGGCCAGGCGGTCAGCGTTCTGGCGCTGCTGTCGGGTCTGGGCACGGGCATAACCGTCGTCGCCTATCCGCTGCTGGCTCCACACTGGCGCTGGCTCTTCATCGCCAGTGGGGCAGGGCTGGTGGCGGCGCCCCTCATCTGGTGGCTGCTGCCTGAGGGCCGGACCTGGCAGGGGGTGCGCGTCACCGGGTCGGCGATCCGCCTGCTGATGCAGCCGCCGTGGCGCCGCCGGATGGTGATCCTGGCGGCCATGTTCGCGCTGCTCGCGGTCCTCCTCGAGCCCGCAGGCTTGCTTTACACGCTCTACGCGAGCGTGGTCTTGAGCTGGTCGCCTGTCCAGATCAGCTTTCTGATCGTGGTTTCGGGCATCGCGGGTGCGGTCTCCTATCTCGCCGGCGGCTACCTCACCGACCGGTTCGGGCGCAGGGGCCCTGCCATCGGGTTGACCGTGGCCACCGCGGCCGCGACGAGCCTGAGCTTTGCCACCTCGACGGTCGGTTTCTTCGTCGGCAACGTGCTGTGGAGCGCCTTCGCGAGCGCGGGGACGCCTGTGTTCGGCGCGTGGTCGGGCGAGCTGTTTCCCACCCGCGCCCGCGCCACGGCGGAGGCCGCGATCGCGCTCGCCGGAGCAATCGGGAGCATCGTGGGTCTCCAGGCGGTCGCCCTGCTCTCCGCGTCGGCCGGCCTTGGCGGTGCCATCGAGCTCGAGGGGGTCGCCGCAGTGGCGGGTGCGCTGCTGCTGTTCTTGCTGCCCGAGACAAAACAGCAGCCGCTTCCCGAGTAGATTTCAGCGCACCGATGGAGCGCGCCCAGGCGGTTGTGATCGGCGGCGGCATCACCGGCGCGAGCGTCGCCTACCACCTTGCCAAGGCCGGCTGGCGCGACACGGTGCTGCTGGAGAAAGACGAGCTGACCAGTGGCTCGACCTGCCACGCGGCGGGCCTGGTGACCCAGTTCAACCCCTCGCCCACGATGATGCGGTTCCGCAGCTACAGCATCGAGCTGTATCAGGAGATCGGCGTCTTCGAGACGGTGGGCAGCCTCCGCTTTGCGTCGAGCAAGGATCAGCTGATGGAGCTGCAACGCGGCGCCAGCCGGGCCCGAGGCATCGGCCTGGAGGTGGAGCTGGTCTCCGCCGCGGAGGCGGCGCGGCTGATGCCGGTGATCAGCCAGGACTCGCTGTATGGAGCGGTCTGGGTGCCGGGCGACGGTCACCTCGACCCGCACACGGCAACCCACGCGCTCGCCGCTGCTGCGCGAAAGCTCGGCGCGCAGGTCCTCACGCATCGCCGGGTCACCGGCATCGAGCTTTCCGAGGCAGGCGCGGTCAAAGCGGTCAACACCCCTGAAGGCAGGATCGAGGCCGATGTGGTGGTCGTGGCGGGCGGCATCTGGGGTCCGCAGCTCGCGGCCATGGCGGGCGCGTTCGTGGTGTCGACGCCAGTCGACCATCAGCACGCCGCGCTGTTTGCCGTGCCCGGCCACGAGATGCCTCACGACATGCCGTGCTTCCGCGACCCGGACAACCTCGTTTACGGCAAGGCTGAGGCCGGAGGCATGGTGCTCGGTGGATACGAGGCCAACCCCGTCGCGCGCTGGATCGACGGCGTGCCGTGGGACCACGCGGGCACCTCACTGCCGCCCGACCAGGCGAGATTCGAGCCGCTTCTGGCGGGTGCCGCTCGACGCTTCCCATTCGTGCTGGAGGCGGGCATCGTCAAGCTCGTCTGTCACCCGGACGCGATGACGCCCGACGCCGGGCCGCTGGTCGGTCCGGTGCCGGGAGTGCATGGACTCTTCATGGCGGCGGGGCTTTCGCTGAACGGCTTTGGCGGAGCAGGCGGCATCGGTCGCGCGATCGCGGAGCTTGTCACCGGTCGCCAGACCGAGCTCGACCTTTATCCGTATCGGCCATGGCGCTTCGGCCCGGTGCATCGCGATTTCGGTTACGCCGCAGAGCTGGCTCGCGAGGCCTACAAGTACTACTACTACCTCCGCTATCCCTTCGACTCCGACGCTTGGGGACGTCCAAGACGCACGAGCCCGCTGCACACGCGAATGCAGGATCTGGGCGCGGTGTTCGGGGTCAAGCATGGCTGGGAGCGGGCTGACTATTTCGACCCCGCCCGCCCGTGGCGGCGCGCCGGCGCCGACCAGCGGCACTTCGGCTTCACGCGACCGCCCTACTACGACCTGCTCGCGGAGGAGCACCGGGCATTTCTAGAGCGTGTCGGCATCATCGACATGAGCTCGTTCGGCAAGGTCGAGATCACGGGTCCAGGCGCGCTGCCGCTGCTGGAGAGGGTCGCCGGCAACCTCATCGACCGCCCGGTGGGATCAGTCGTGTACACGCAGCTGCTGGAGAAGGACGGGGGAATCGCCGCCGATGTGACCGTCACGCGGCTCGCGCCCGATCACTTCCGGCTGGTCACCGGCGCCGGGTACGTGAACAGCGATCTCGGATGGCTGCGCCTGCAGGTCGGCGACGCCGATTCCGCCGTCGAGCTGCACGAATCCTCCGATGAGCTCTCGGTGATCGGCATGTGGGGACCGCAGGCACGCGCCGTCCTCGAGAGAGTCACGCGCGATGACGTCACCGAGGCGGGCTTTCCATTCATGTGTGCCCGCGCCATCCGGATCGCCGGCTTTGCGGTGTTCGCACAGCGCGTCACCTACGTCGGCGAGCTGGGGTGGGAGTTTTACATCGAGCCGGGGGCGGCCGGCCAGGTCTGGGACCGCCTGAGTGCCGCGGGGGCGGGCTTCGGCATGAAGCCGGGCGGCTACCGAGTGCTGGATTCACTGCGGATGGAGAAGGGCTATCGCTATTACGGCACCGACATGGGCCTGCTCGACAACCCATATGAGGCGGGCCTCGGCTTTTGCGTGCGGCCCGACAAGTGGAGCGCCCTTCGGCCTGAAGTCCAGCGCCGGCTGCGCACGCTCGCGGTAGGGGGTGAGGAGTACGTGCCCGTTTACGGTGGCGAGGCGGTGCTCAGCGGAGGCCAGGTGGTCGGGCGCCTGCGTAGCTGCGCGTACGGCTTCACAGTCAAAAAGAACCTCGCCTACTCGTATCTGCCTGGCGAGTTGAAGCCGGGCGCGCAGGTGGAGGTTGAGGTGTTCGGACAGATGATCCCGGCCGCCGTGACGCACGACGCCGTGCTGACCAAACGTGCCCAGCTCGCAGGTTGAGGAGGCCGTAAGCCGGGTCTCGCTCTGGAAGGGGCGCGAAGTCAAGGTCACGCCGCTGTCCGGCGGCCTGACCAACGAGAACTACCTCGTCGAGTCGGGCGGGCAGCGCTACGTGATGCGACTGCCCGGCCGGTCGACCGAGCTGTTGTCGATCGACCGCGCAAACGAGGTCTACAACACGAAGGCGGCCGCGACCACCGGGATCGCCCCGAAAGTGCTAGAGCACGTCGCGGGCGTCGATGTGATGGTGCTCGAGTTCATCCCCGGCCCGACGATGTCGGCGATGGCGCTGCAGTCGAAGCAGATGGCCGCACGGATGGCGCAGTCCTTCCACCGCCTGCACGCCGCACCGCGCTTCCTGCAGGACTTCAACATGTTCCGGCTCATCGAGACCTATCTCGGCATCGTGGACGAACACGAGGTCGCGATCCCGGATGGCTATCGCGATTGGCTGCCCACGGTCGCCGAGATCGAACGCGCGGTGAGCACCGGTGCCTTGCCACCGGCGCCGTGCCACAACGACCTGCTCTGCGAGAACTTCATCGACGACGGGACAGCGCTGCGCATCGTGGACTACGAGCTCAGCGGCAACAACGACCCGTGCTTCGACCTCGGCAACACCGCCCAGGAGGCCGGATTCGACCAGGACCTGCGCGCGGCGTTGTGCGAGGCCTATTTCGGAACCGTCGATGGGCAGCAGCTGGCGCGGATGAACCTGTTCGCGCTCATGTCGGACGTCGGCTGGACCTTGTGGGGGGCGATCCAGGCGAAGATCTCCGCGGTCGACTTCGACTTTGTGGGCTACTACCGGGGCCGCTGGGATCGGGCGCTGGAGGTGCTTCGCTCAGAAGACCTGAAGCGCTGGATGGCCGAAGCGGGGAATTGACGCGGCCCCTCCGTCGCCAAGGGCGGGGGGATCGCATCGTTTCTGTGTGCCCGGACGCAACTCCCCATCCGGCCGAGCCGCGGGCTCGGCCGACTTCCCCGGCGAGCGGGGAAGTGAACATTGACGCGGCACCGGCCTGGTGCTACGTTCCGGCCCGGTATATCGGTCGCATATCGCCAGTGTTGTAGGGATGGGGTCAATGGCGGTCGCCGAACCGGTCGCGATACGGTCGCAGAGCGAGGAGGCATACGCGCGCATCCTCGAGCGCATCGTCAGCCTGGAGATGCCGCCCGGTTCGGTGGTCAACGAGGCCCGGCTGCGCGAGGAGCTCAAGATCGGGCGCACCCCGATCCGGGAGGCTCTGCAGCGCCTGGCCCGGGAGAACTTCGTCCGCTCCATCCCGCACCGCGGCACCTTCGTCACGGACGTCAACATCACAGACCTGGCCCGGATCACAGAGGTTCGCGTGGTGCTCGAATCGCATGCGGCGCGACTCGCGGCGGAGAAGCTGAGCGCGGCCGACCGGGAGGCGATCGAGGAGCTCCTGGCGCTGGTCCGGCGGAGCTACGTCACCGCCCCGCGCGACCTGATGCATCTGGATCAGCGGATTCACCGCACCGTCTATCGGGCCGCCCGCAACCCGTTCCTCGAAGCAACCCTGGAGCGCTACTTCAATCTGAGCCTTCGCCTGTGGTACCTGGTGCTCGACCGCGAGGTGCGCCTGCGCGAGGCGGTAGATGAGCACATCGAGCTGCTGCAGGCGCTGCTCGCCGGGAACGGCGACCGCGCTGAAGACATCATGCGGCGGCACGTGACAGGGTTCGAGCACGAGATCCGCAAAGTGCTCGTCGAGAGGTAACAGACATGACCAAGATCTTTTTCGCCACCGACCTGCACGGCTCCGAAGTCTGTTGGAAGAAGTTCCTGAACGCGGCCAAGTTCTACGACGCCGACGTCCTCATCTGCGGCGGGGACATGACGGGCAAGGCGATCGTGCCGATCGTCTCGGAGAACGGCCACTACACGGTCGCCCTCGGAGGCGAGCGCGAGGCGGTGACGGCTGACCAGGTCGGTGACGTCGAGGCCAACATTCGCCGCAAGGGCTACTACCCGCTCCGCATGAGCGTCGAGCGGCTGCATGAGCTGGACCAGGACCCCGCCAAGCGCGCCGAGTGCTTTCAGGAGGTGATGCTCGAAGGCGTCGACCGCTGGATGAAGATGGCCGCGGAGAAGCTTCGAGGCTCGAGCATCCGCTGCTTTGTCTGCCCGGGCAATGACGACGAGATGGAGGTCGACGAGGTTGTGCGGCGGTCGGAGATGGTCGAGCTGGGGGAGGGCCGCATCGTCGACATCGACGGTTTCTCGATGATCTCGACCGGCTGGTCAAATCCCACGCCGTGGAAGACGCACCGGGAAGACTCGGAGGAGCAGCTCGCCGAGCGCATCGAGTCCATGGCTTCGCACGTCTCCGATCCGTCGCGTGCGATCTTCAACCTGCATTGCCCGCCCTACCGGTCGGGCCTCGACGAGGCGCCGGCCATCGACGCCGACTTGAAGCTGCTGCACGGCGGCCGGGCGCTCCGGCCGGTCGGCTCGACGGCCGTGCGCGAAGCCATCGAACGGCATCAGCCGCTGCTCTCGCTGCATGGGCACATCCACGAGAGCAAGGGTGCCGTGAAGATCGGCAAGACGCTTTCCATCAATCCAGGCAGCGCCTACGAGGAGGGGATGCTCATGGGCGCGATCATCCAACTCGACGCGAAGAAAGGCGTCAAGAGCTATCAGCTGGTCAACGGATGAAGAGGTAAGGAGGAAGCACATGGCTGACACGACGTTGGGGACGGCTACCGGGACGAGGCCCGCGCTGTTCCTACGCAACGCGACCGGCCTGGTCAAGGCCTGGTCGACGTTCGACGCATTCGTCTACTCGTTCTGGTCGGTGAACCTGATCACCCTCGGCCTGTACGGCATGTCTTACGTGTACTGGGTGCCCGACGGCCAGCTGCTCGCCGCAATCGTGGTTTTCGGAGTGCTCACGACTTTTCTCGTCGTTACCTACGCCATGTTGGTGAGCGTCATGCCGCGCACGGGTGGCGACTACGCCTGGCAGAGCAGGGTCCTCGGCGGTGGTGCGGGTTTCGTCCTGTCCATCACCGGATGGTGGTTCACCCTGTTTCTCTGGGCGCCGATCTACGCCAACATCCTGAACGTCCAGTTCTTTGAACCGCTCGCCTACACACTGGGCTGGTCCGGTGTTGCTTCTTTCTTTGCGAGCACGAACCATACGGGCGTCTTCGTCAGCTGCCTGATCGTCCTTGCCTTCGTCAGCGTCGTCGTGACGCTGGGCATGGAGACCTACGCCAGGATCCAGAAGATCTGCTTCTGGATCGGGATCGGGGGCCTGGTGGTCGTATGCGGCCTGCTGCTGTTCGCGAGTCAGAGCGACTTCCAGAGCGCGTTCAACCGAGAGGCGACGAGTTTGTTCGGCGCTCCTGCCAATGCCTACCAGGCGACCATCGACGCCGGCACCAAGGCCGGCTACGCACCCCACGACTTCGGATTCTTCTCGTTAGGCCCGATCTTCCTCGTCTTGCCGTTCCTCGCTTTCTATCTGCTGTGGCCCAACTGGGGGGCGACCCTCTACGGCGAGGTTCGGGGCGCCAAGGACATCCGCAAGCCGTTCTGGAGCATGTTCTTGGGCCTATGGGTGACCGTCGGGATGGTCGCCCTCGTCCTGATCCTGATCGTCAAGACCATGGGCTGGCAGTTCTACAACGCCGCCAACGCGGCATGGTATGCCGGCACCGCTCCGGTCGGCACCTGGCCATATCCCGTGATGTTCGCGGGCTGGCTCGTCGACAACAAGCTGTTCCAGGCCCTGCTCATCATCGTCATGGGTCTGTGGTTCTTCGGGTGGGCAGGCACGCTGTTCCTGTCCTCGACCCGCGTGATCTTTGCCGCCGCCTTCGATCGCGTGCTGCCTTCGTGGGCGGCGAACATCTCCTCGAGGCGGCGCGTTCCGTATGGCTCACTCGCGCTCATGATCGCGCCGTCGATCGTCGTCAGCGCCATATGGGCGTACAAGCCCGACTTCCAGAGCGTGTTCCTGGACGCGACCGCGGTGCTGGCTCTGACCTTTTTCGCAACCGTGGTTGCAGCGGTCATCCTCCCGTGGCGGCGCAAGGATCTATATGAGGCGTCGCCGATCGCCCGTTACAAGGTTGCGGGCGTGCCCGCAATCTCCATCGTTGGAGTGATCACAGGAGTGTTCCTGCTTTTCATGCTCTATCAGTGGTCGTTCAACCCCGACAACCTCTACGGAACAACGCTCCAGAAGACTCAGAGCTCGATGTGGTACTTCATCGCGACATATGTGGTGGCGGTGATCATCTACGTCGCGGCTCGCATCATTCGTAACCGGCAGGGCATCGACCTGCGGCGGATCCACCACGAAATCCCTGTTGAGTAGCATTGCAATGGCCGC